>JAICYA010000127.1 GCA_025934455.1 Rudaea sp. | reverse complement strand
GTGGCGCTCGGGTCGATCGTGCGCAGCACCTTGTAGCGGCCATCGCCGTTCGGCGACAGTTCGACACGATCCAGATTCAAGTCGCCCTGCAGCCAGAAGAACTGCAGGCGCGAACTGCCGCGGCGCACAACGCCACGCAGATCGCCGTCGACGTAAACCACGTCCCCGACTTGGAGCTTGCCCACCTGCAAATCACCTTCGGCGGGACGGCCCTCGTTGAGATTCTTCAGCATCGTGTTGCGCGCCGCTTCGCGCTTGTCGGCGGCGGCTTTTTCCGCAGCCGCCTTCTCGGCTGCCGCCTTCGCGGCGGCGGCTTTCTCCGCAGCCGCCTTGTCTGCCGCGGCTTTCTCGGCGGCGGCTTTCTCGGCGGCGGCTTTTTCGGCGGCCGCCTTGTCCGCGGCGGCTTTCGCGGCAGCGGCCTGTGCAGCGGCGCGTTCGGCGGCGGCTTTCGCGGCAGCGGCCTTTTCCTGCGCCGCCTTTTCGTCGGCGGCTCTCTGTGCGGTAGCCTTGTCAGCAACAGCCTTCTCCGCCTGCGCGTCCGGCATGGGTGCGGCCGGCTTGGCCGGCCCAGCATCGACGACCTTCACCAGCACATTCTCGAAAAAGCCGTTGTTGGACTTGACCGCCACGTCCGCGGCACCCGCGTGCAGCTTCGCCGCCACCTTGGCCTGCCAGTAGTCCGGCGCCGTGACTTCCAGCGACTTGCCGGCCGCCGCGGCCTGCTGCGCAATGCCCGCGAGCTTGGCGTCGCCCGCACCGGACAGGAAATCCTTGCCGCTAACGTCGACCTGCTGGCCCAGCGCCGCGCCGGCGAACAACAATGCCGCCAAAGGTATAAATTTGTACATTTTACGTCTCCACCACCCTGTTGATAAAAACAGTTTGCGAGTCTGCCAGCACCGGTTCCGCGCGCATGTGCCTTTCGACACACATTTCCCATCACCCACCGGACGAACCGCCGTGCACGCCGCCTTTCGTCAGCGCCATCGGATCGAGCAGCTCCTTTAGTTTCGCCTTCGGCAGACCCGTCGTTTCCAGCGCCACGTCGAGGATCGGCCGGCCTTGCTTGTACGCCTGCTTGGCCGTGGCCGCGCCCTTGTCGTAGCCGATCACGGCATTCAACGCCGTGACCAGGATCGGATTCTTGTCCAGCGCCTCGCGGATCTTGTCCTGGCGCACCTTGAATCCAGCAATGGACTTGTCCGCGAGCAGACGCGAGGCGTTCGCCAGGATTTCGATACTTTGCAGCAAGTTCAGTGCCACCACCGGCAGCATTACGTTGAGCTGGAAGTTTCCGGACTGGCCGGCGATGGTGATCGTCGCGTCGTTGCCGATGACCTGCGCGCAGACCATCGCCATCGCCTCCGGAATCACCGGGTTGACCTTGCCCGGCATGATCGACGAGCCCGGCTGCAAGGCCGGCAGTTCGATCTCGCCCAGGCCCGCGAGCGGACCCGAATTCATCCAGCGCAAATCGTTCGCGATCTTCATCAGCGAACACGCCAGCGTCTTCAACTGGCCGGACAATTCCACCGCCGCGTCCTGCGAGGACATGCCTTCAAAGAAATTGCCGGCGGATTCGAATTTCACCCCGGTCAGTTTCGTCAGTTCCTTGCAGATGGCCGGGCCGAGCTTCGCATCCGCATTGATGCCGGTGCCGACCGCGGTGCCGCCCTGCGGCAACTTGCGTACACGCTTGAGCGCATCGTTCAGGCGCTCGATGCCCGAAGCGATCTGCGCCGACCAGCCGGACAATTCCTGTCCGAACGTGACTGGCATGGCGTCCATCAGGTGCGTGCGCCCGGTCTTCGCGACCTTGGCCAATTCCCTGGCGCGCTTGTCGAGGGTCTTCTTCAGGTGCGCCAGCGCCGGCAGCAGTTGTTCGGACACGATCAACGCCGCGCTGACGTGCACCGCAGTCGGGATCACGTCGTTGGACGACTGCCCGTTGTTGACGTCGTCGTTCGGATGCACCTTGCTACCGGCCGCCGCGCACAGGTGCGCGATCACCTCGTTCGCATTCATGTTGCTCGAGGTGCCCGAGCCGGTCTGGAACACGTCGATGGGAAACTGCGCGTCGAATTCGCCGGCGGCCACGCGCCCGGCCTGCGTGCGGATCGCCTTGGCCTTGGCCTTGGACAGATGACCAAGGTCCGCATTCGCCTGCGCGGCGGCGGATTTGATCAGGCCCAGCGCGCGGATGAATTGGCGCGGCATGGTCAACCCGGAAATCGGGAAATTGTCCACCGCGCGCTGCGTCTGCGCGCCCCACAGCGCGGACGCCGGGACTTTCAATTCACCCATGCTGTCGCGCTCGATGCGAAAATCGGCCATCGAAAAACTCCATGAACCCAAGGTCGGATAAGGCCGGCGATTATAACCTCCCGGTGTATCATTCGCGTTTCCCGGCCCGCGAACCCGCCATGCAGCCCACATCGCTCACCGCCCTGTCGCCGCTGGACGGCCGCTACGCCGCCAAGGTCGAGGCCCTGCGGCCGATTTTCAGCGAATTCGGCCTGATGCGGCGGCGTGTCGCCGTCGAGATCCACTGGCTGCTGGCGTTGGCGCAGGAGAAATCCATCACTGAAGTGGCCGACATTCCGGCGAACACGCGGCAATTCCTCATGACGCTGGCCGACGGCTTTTCGTTGCAGGACGCCGAACGCATCAAGGCCATCGAGGCGACGACGAACCACGACGTCAAGGCGGTCGAATACTTCATCAAGGAGAAAATCGGCGACCACACCGATCTGGCGAAAGCCAAAGAGTTCGTCCACTTCGCCTGCACCAGCGAGGACATCAACAATCTCGCCTACGCGCTCATGCTACGCGACGCGCGCGACGGCGTGCTGCTGCCGATGTTGGACAAACTCATCCACACGCTGCGCCAGATGGCGCATGCGCTGGCGGCGCAACCGATGCTCTCGCGCACGCACGGGCAAACGGCCAGCCCGACAACGCTCGGCAAGGAAATCGCGAACGTGATTGCGCGGCTCGAGCGCCAGCGCCAGCAGATCGCCGCCGTGGAACTCACCGGCAAGATCAACGGCGCCGTCGGCAACTACAACGCGCACGTCATCGCGTATCCGGAAACGGATTGGCCGGCGCTGTCGAAGCGTTTTGTCGAATCGTTGGGCCTGGTCTGGAATCCGTACACCACGCAGATCGAGCCGCACGATGGCATCGCGGAACTGTGCGATGCGATCCGGCGCATCAATACGATCTTGATTGATTTGTGCCGCGACCTGTGGGGCTACGTTTCGCTCGGCTATTTCAAGCAGGCGCTCAAGCCCGGCGAAGTCGGATCAAGCACCATGCCGCACAAGGTCAATCCCATCGACTTCGAAAACGCCGAGGGCAACTTCGGTGTGGCCAATTCCCTGTTTGCGCATTTCGCGGAAAAACTGCCGATCAGCCGCTGGCAACGCGACCTGACCGATTCCACCGTGCTGCGCGCCGTCGGCACCGCGTTCGGCCACACCCAGATCGCGCTGGAATCGCTGCTGCGCGGCCTCGCCAAGCTCAACGCGAACCCGGAACGTCTCGCCGCCGACCTGGATGCGAACTGGGAAGTCCTCGCCGAAGCCGTGCAGACGGTGATGCGTCGCTACGGTCTGCCCGAACCTTACGAACAGTTGAAAGCGCTGACGCGTGGCCAAGGCATCACGCGCGAATCGCTGCGCACGTTCATCGAATCGCTTGCCCTACCCACGGATGCGAAACAGCGCCTGCTTGCGCTGACACCGGCAACGTACACCGGATTGGCGGCCAAGCTCGCCGGACAGATCTGACGAAGTGCCGGGCGGATCGCTCCGCCCGGCGTTCTTCACGACAGCGTTACGCCGCGGCCTTGTGCTTGATCAAGCCTTCTGCACGCAGCGCGGCATCGGCCGCCGGACGCGCGGCGACGCGTTTCTGGAAAGACTGCAGGTTCGGGAATGCGGACAAGTCCAGCTTCACGAAGTCGGCCCAGCGCGTGACGGTGAACAGGTAGGCGTCGGCCACGGTGAAGTGATCACCCAGCAGCCACGGCTGTTTCGCAAGAATCTTCTCGATGAAGTCGTAGCGCTTGTGAAGGTAGGCCTTGCGCTCGGTTTGCGTGGCCTCCGGCGTGGCGTCGCTGAACAGCGGGCTGTAGCTCTTGTGGATTTCGCTGGTGATGTAGTTGAGCATCTCCTGCAGGCGCGCGCGCGCCAGCGTGCCGTTCGCGGGAGCGAGCCTGGTGTTGCCCTTCTGGTCGGCCAGGTACTGCACGATCGCTGGGCCTTCGGTCAGAACTTCGCCGTTGTCCAGTTCCAGCGCGGGCACGTAGCCCTTCGGATTGATCTGCCAGAAATCGCCGCCGGTTTCGGTGCGCTTGGCCTTGGTGTCCACTTTTACCAGGGTCAGCGGCAGGCCGAGTTCATGCGCGACGATGTGCGGGGAAAGCGAGCAGGCGCCGGGGGAATAATAGAGTTTCATGGCTTGCATCCTTTGTGGGGTGGAGAACGATGCGCCGGAGTGTCGGCGACGGTTGGTATCCTATCACTATCTGGTTACTATTAGATACCACATAACCGTAAATTACTGATAGAATGCGGTAACCGGGCGGTTACTCGCTCACTCCGCCATAACCGAGAACTGAAATGGGACTCCCGCTGCGCAAAAGCAAGGTGCTGCCGCCACCGCAATGCCCGTTGACGCTGTGCATGGATCTGCTGCGCGGCGCCTGGGCGACAAACGTGATCTGGTACCTGCGCGGCGGCGCGCGCCGCTTCGGCGAACTGCGCCACGACATCCCGCGCATCTCCGCACGCGTGCTCAGCGCACGCCTGCGCGAACTGGAAGCGCGCGGCATGATCGTGCGCCGCCTGCTCGACACCTCGCCGCCATCGGCCGAATACGAATTGACCGAACTCGGTCATGAACTGCTGCCCGCACTCGATGCCATCGTCAAGGTCGGGGCCAAGCTCAGGCACGATGCGGAGCCGAAGCGGCGGCTGGCTGCATGAGGCACGCGATCGAGGTGCACGGCACGCCGAAGCAGCCGCTCGGCATGCCGCCGGCGCGCTTCCTGCGCGAATTCTGGCAAAAACGTCCTTTGCTGATCCGCGGCGGATTTCCACATTTCCACAACGCGATATCGCCTGACGACTTGGCCGGCCTCGCCTGCGAGGAAGCCGCGCTGGCGCGCATCGTGTTGCACGACGCGAAGCGCGACACGTGGACGTTGCGCAACGGGCCGTTCGCCGAGTCTGATTTTGCAAAGCTCCCGAAACACAACTGGACGCTGCTGGTGCAGGACGTGGACAAGTGGGACATGGACGTAGCCGCATTGCTCGACGCGTTCACGTTCATCCCGAGCTGGCGCGTGGACGATGTGATGGTGAGTTACGCGACCGACGACGGCGGCGTCGGAGCGCATGTGGATCAATACGACGTGTTCCTCGTGCAGGGCATGGGCCGACGACGCTGGCGGATCAGCGTCGATCCGCACGCGCCGAAGGATTTCCGCGACGATACCGAACTGAAGTTGCTGCGCGAATTCACGCCCACCCACGACTGGATTCTCGAACCCGGCGACGCGCTCTACCTGCCGCCGGGCGTGCCGCACGAAGGCACCGCGATCGGCGAGTGCATGACGATCTCCGTCGGCATGCGCGCGCCCTCGCAGGCGGAGCTGCTGCTGGATTTCGCCGAATATCTTGCCGAGCCGCTGGGCGAGGAACGCCGCTTCTCCGATCCGGATTTGCGACCCGTGCGTGCACTGGGCGAAATCGACAGTGCGGCGCTTGCACGCGTACGCATGGCGATGCCGCAATTTTCCGATGTGGATATTTCCACACTGGGCGACTGGTTCGGCCGCTTCATCACGCGTTATCGCAGCGCACACGCTGTAATGCCGGCGTCGCGCCCGCTCACGCCCGCACGATTCGCGGCGAAGCTGGCGAAGTCGCGGCTGCTGCGCAATCCGTTCAGTCGCTTCGCCTGGATTCGTCTGGGTCGCGGCGCGGCGCTGTTCGTTGCCGGCGAACGCTTTGAGTGTCCGCTGGCACTGGCAAAAGCCTTGTGCGCAGACCGCGAATTCGACGGCGTCGCACTCGCTCGCATGGCCGGCAAAACCGGAACGGCGACTCTCGCGGCGCTGGTCGATGGCGGGTATTTGCGAATGATCCGTTCGCCCTGAGCGTAGGCGCGAAGCGCCAGAGTCGAAGGGTAGTGTTTCGACTTCGCTTGCTGCGCAAGCTACGCTCAACACGAACGGACAAGTACAATTCCGCCATGATCCCCACCAATTTCTCCGTGGCCCCCGTCGACTGGAACAACGAAGACGACCGCGACGCCTGCCGAGCGGTGCGCG
>JAICYA010000357.1 GCA_025934455.1 Rudaea sp. | reverse complement strand
GAGGAAGCGTGCGCGCTCGGCCTGCGTGTGAAATTGCACGCCGATCAGTTGTCGGATCTGGACGGCGCGGCGCTGGCGGCGGAGTTCGGCGCGCTCTCCGCCGATCACCTGGAATACACGAACGAAGCCGGCGTGCGCGCGATGGCCGCGTCCGGCAGCGTCGCCGTGATGCTGCCTGCCGCTTTTTATACATTGCGTGAAACGCAGCTTCCGCCAATCGCTTCATTCCGCGAACACGGCGTGCCGCTGGCGGTGGCGAGCGACGTCAATCCCGGCACCTCGCCGATCCTGTCGTTGCGCACGGCGATGAACATGGCTTGCACCGAGTTCCGCATGACGCCGGAAGAAGCCCTGCGCGGCGCGACCGTCAACGCCGCGCGCGCACTGGCGCTATCCGACCGTGGCGCGCTGGAAACCGGCAAACGCGCCGACTTCGTCGTCTGGGATGTCGATCATCCCGCCGAGCTGAGTTACTGGATCGGCGGCAGTCTCGCCCGGCGCGTCGTCGCGGGCGGTGTGGCCGTCTGAAAAACAAAGCCCCGCTCGCGGCGGGGCCTTGTGGAACCTGAAACGAGACTCAGGCCGATTTCTTCGGCGCTGCCTTCTTCACAGCCGGAGCGGCCTTCTTCACGGCGATCTTGGCTGGTGCGGCCTTCTTCACGGCGCCGCCGGCCTTCTTCGCTGCCGGTTTGCGCGGACGCGCATTGCCGAAACTGCGGATCGCGATCTTGCCCTTGCGTGTCTTGCGGTCGCCTCTGCCCATCGGAATCGTGCTCCAGTATTTTATTGGTGTGAATCGGGTGCGTAGCTTACCAGCACGCGGCGCGCAAGCAAGAAAAATCAGTGCCCGCGATCGCCATCGCAGTCGGCGGTGGCGCACTCCAATTGTTCGATCTGCACCGTCGCGTGCGCGATGCCGAAACGCTCGCGCAGCACGCGCTGGACCGCGGTCAACGCCGTGTGCACATCCGCCTGTGCCGGCACTTGCGCGTGCAAGGTGGCGATACGCCTGCCGCCGGCGAGTTGCCACACATGCACATGATGCACGCCGCCAATGCCGGTTTCGCGTTCGATCGTCCCGGCCACGTCGGCGACCTGCATGTCGTCCGGCGTGCCTTCGAGCAGGATGTGCGCGCTACGGCGCAGCAGGTTCCAGGCGCTGATGAGGATCAGCAATGCCACCACGACCGATAGCGCCGGATCGGCCGCGAGCCAGCCGAAATACCGGATCAGCAGCGCTGCGACCACTGCCGCAAGCGACCCGAGCAGATCGCCAAGCACATGCAGGCGGGCACCGGCGGCATTGAGGTCGTCGTGCGCATGCGCGCCGATCACGCGCAGGACCAGCATGTTTACGACCAGACCGACCAACGCGACGACCAGCATCAATGCCGAGCGGATCGGCACCGGGTCGACGAAGCGCAACGCGGCTTCGTACACGATCCACGCAGCCAGCGCGAATTGCGTCAATGCGTTGGTATACCCGGCCAGCACTTCCATGCGCGCGTAGCCGAAGCTGCGTCGCGCATCCGCCGGCCGTCGCGCCACGTATGCCCCACCCCAGGCCAGCAGCAATGCCAGCGCGTCGACCAGCATGTGGCCGGCATCGGCGAGCAAGGCGAGCGATCCGGACAGCCAACCGCCAATGGCCTCGACGAGCAAGGTCAGCAGGGTGAGCAGGAACGCGAACAGCAGGCGCCGTTCGCCGTGGCTCGATGCGCCGCGGTCATGTCCGGCATGATCGTGACCGGAATGTTCGTGATGGGAATGCGCCTGGGACATGCACGCTCGCGGCGATTTCGGACGCGCGAATCCTAGGCGTTCAGGCCGGCGTTACACAATCGCAAGCGGGCGGATTATGCGCCATGCGCAGGTTGACGATGTGCGCCAGCGACACGAACGTGCCGCCGGCGACGACGAACAACGTATGCCAGGATGTCGCGCTGCCGAGATCGAACACGAATCCGCCGATCCACAACATCAACAGGCCGGGTACGAGCAACGCGAACGCGCGCGCGGTGCGATGGCGGCGGTAGCCGAGCACGGCCATGGTCAGCGCGAGTACGCTGGCAAAGGCGATGAAAGCGCGTTCGAAGCCGTGGCTGGCAAGAAAGCCGAGTCCGAGGGCGGGCAGGATGGCCAGCAGGAAGGGCAACGCCGCGCAATGCACGGCGCACAGCAGCGATGCCGCCGCGCCGACCCGGTCGGCGGTTCCAGTCAAGGTATCGGATTCGCGCACCGATTCGCCGCGTAACGTATACATGCGTACATTATAACATATCTTGCCGGATTTGCGTGCCCGTGCCGGCGCTGCCGGCACCCGCGGATTCAGGCCGCGCCGCAGCGCTTGCACACGCCATGCACTTCCAGGGTCTGCGCGCGTGCGCGGAAACCGAGCGATTTCGCCTGATCGGCGAGCAAAACGGACACGCGCTCGTCGCAGATTTCCGTGGCCGATTCGCACACGTCGCAAATCAGGAACGGCACCTGGTGCACGACGCTGGGGTGATGGCAGCCTACGTAGGCGTTGATCGACTGCAATTTATGGATGAAGCCGTTGTCGATCAGGAAATCCAGCGCACGGTACACGGTCGGTGGCGCCGCGTTGCTGCGCGCATCCT
>JAICYA010000087.1 GCA_025934455.1 Rudaea sp. | reverse complement strand
CGTCGATGGCCGTGCACTGCTCGCATCGCGAGCGGCGCGCCGAGGACGCCGAGCGGGATGTCGACGAGCGCTTCTAGTGCGCGTGGATGGAAAAGCACGTCGGCAGCGAATTCGACGGCGTGGTTTCCGGCGTGACCTCGTTCGGCCTGTTCGTGGAACTGTCCGAATCCCAAGTGTCGGGTCTCGTGCACATCACGCAATTGCCGAACGACTACTACCATTTCGATCCGGTGCGACACCTGCTCACGGGTGAACGGCGCGGGTTGAAATTCCGTCTCGGCGATGCGGTGCGCGTGCAGGTGCTGCGCGCCAGCCTGGAGGATCGCAAGATCGATTTCAGGTTGGCGACCGAGGAACGCGGCAGGAAGAACAAATGAGCGGCGAGCTGATCTACGGCATCCACGCGATCGAAGCGGCGCTCACGCACGATCCCGGCAACATCCTCGAACTGTATTTCGAGAGCGACAGCCACAACGCGCGCCTGAAGGAATTGTCGGACCATGCGCGCGAGGCCGGCCTCAAGCCGCATGCGCGCGACAAGGCGGCGCTGGACAAGATGACCGGCGGCGCGCGCCATCAGGGCGCGGTCGCGCGCTACCGCACGCCGCCACCACGGTCGGAAAGCGAGTTGACTGCACTGGTCGAAAAGGCCGGCGCCGATGCGTTGCTGCTCGTACTCGACGGGGTGACCGATCCGCACAACCTCGGTGCCTGCCTGCGCAGCGCAGAAGCCGCGGGCGTCACCGCTGTCATCGTGCCCAAGGACAAGGCGGCCGGCATCACGCCAACGGTGCGCAAGGCGTCGGCCGGTGCGGCAGACCGCATCGCATTTTTCGCGGTGACGAACCTCGCGCGTACGCTCAAGGCATTGAAGCAACAGGGCGTGTGGCTGGCCGGCTTGGCCGGCGACGCGCCGCAGGATTTCTACAGCCTCGATCTGAAAGGTCCGCTCGCCATTGTGCTGGGCAGTGAAGGCGAGGGCATGCGCCGGCTCACGCGTGAATCCTGCGACTATCTCGCAAAGATTCCGATGCGCGGCAGCGTCGAGAGCCTCAACGTATCGGTCGCGACCGGCGTTGTCCTGTTCGAAGCGCTGCGGCAGCGCGGAATCAAATCATGATCCATTTGCACTGGCCCGACGCGATTGGTTTGCTCGGCGTCGTCCTGATCCTGCTCGCGTATTTCCTGCTGCAGGCCGGACGCGTGCACGGCAACGCACTGCCGTACCAGTTGCTCAATGCGCTCGGCGCGGTGCTTGTGCTGGTGTCGCTGCTTTACGCGTTCAACCTGTCGGCAGTTTTGATGGAGCTGGCCTGGCTACTTGTGAGCATTTACGGGATTGCGCGGAACCGCAGGCGCAAGATTTGAATCCTGCGCCTGCGCTGGTGGTTACAGATCGGCCAGCTCCACATCCGTGCCTTCGTTGATGCCCTCGAACAGGAACGTCGACAAGTAACGCTCGCCGGTATCCGGCAGCATGGCCAGGATCACGTCGCCTTGCCTGGCCTGTTTGGCCACTTCCAACGCGGCGGCGAACGTACCGCCCGAGGATATTCCGCAGAAGATGCCTTCCTTCTGCGCCAAAGCACGTGCGGTATCGCGTGCGACGGTGTCGTCGACGGTGATGATGCGGTCGACCACTTTGCGGTTGAGCACGGCAGGAACGAGGTTCGGCGTCCAGCCCTGGATTTTGTGCGGCGTCCATTCCTTGCCCGAGAGCATTGCCGCGACTTCCGGCTCGCAGGCGGCGATCTTCACGTCGGGCCGCGCCAGCTTGAGCATTTCGCCGGCGCCGGTGAGCGTGCCGCCCGTGCCCCAGCCAGTGACGTACCAGTCCAGGCGTTTGCCGGCGAAGTCCTGCAGGATCTCCGGGCCGGTGGTGCTGCGGTGGTAGGCGGGATTGGCCGGGTTTTCGAACTGGCGCGCCAGGAAATGACCGTGCTTTTTCGCATACGCGGCAGCGGCCTCGACCAGGCCAGTGCCTTTCCCTGCAGCCGGCGTGAGCACCACCTTGGCGCCGAGTGCGCGCATCAGCTTGCGCCGTTCCACCGAGAAGGTTTCGGTCATGAACGCGATGAACGGATAGCCGCGCACGGCGCAGACCATCGCCAGCGCCACACCGGTGTTGCCGGACGTGGCTTCGACGACGGTTTGTCCGGGCTTGAGCTCGCCGCGCGCTTCGGCGTCGAGGATGATGCCGATCGCGAGGCGGTCCTTGACCGACGACATCGGGTTGAAGGCTTCGACCTTCACGTACATGTCCACGCCTTTCGGCGCGAGGCGATTGATGCGGACGATCGGCGTGCGACCGATGGTTTCGAGAATGCTCTGGTAGATCATGCGTCACCTTTATGGGAGTTGGGGGACCGACCGCGACGATTGCACGATCACCAACATCGCGTCAGCGCGAGCAGGCGGGCGGCAAATGGAGGACGCAGGGACAGGCGCATGTTCCGAGCCTAGCGCCATGCGGCCGCAAACGCAATTTGGACGTCCAAATTCACGACCATTGGCGAATTCCGAAATCTACTTGTCGCTGATGTAGCGCGGCCCTTTGCCGTAGGCCTTTTCGTAGACACCCTTTTCGGAGCGGCGATACTGGGTGAAGCCGCGTTTGGCGGCGTGGTCTTCGTTCAGCACATGCGCATTGCCCGAGGCCACGTTCGGCGCGGAAATCACGCGCTGCACCGCTGCGCCGCATTGCGGGCATTGCGTCAGCGGTGCGTCGGCCAGCTTCTGCAGCACGTCGAAATGCGCCTCGCAATGGGCGCAGCCGTGGTTGCTGGCGGCGTATTCGTAGATGGGCATACGCTGATGGTGGAACCGCCGGCCCGCGTTTTCAAGCATTCTCCATCGCGGCGCTCATGCGCTTCCAGCGATTCACGATCTCGCAGAACAGCAGCGCCGTGCGCTCGGCGTCGTAGACGGCCGAGTGCGCCTCGTTCGCGTTCCAGTCGAAACCGGCGGCCTGCACGGCGCGGCTAAGCACGGTCTGGCCGTAGGCGAGGCCGCCGAGCGTGGCGGTATCGAAGCAGCTGAACAAATGAAACGGGCTGCGCTTGTGCCCGGTGCGGCGGATCGCGGCGTTGAGGAAGGACAGGTCGAACGCGGCGTTGTGGCCGACCAGAATGGCGCGCTGGCAGCCGTATTCGCGCAGGGCCTTGCGGATCGGCTTGAAGATCAGGTCCAGCGCCTCGCGCTCGGGCAAGGCGCCGCGGAATGGATGGGTGGGATCGATGCCGGTGATCTCCAGCGCACGCGGATCGATATTGGCACCGGGGAAAGGCTCGACATGAGTCGACACCGCCGGCGCGGGACGCACGCTGCCGTCCGTATCCATGTCGATGACCACGGCGGCGATTTCGAGCAACGCATCGCGCTCGCAATCGAAGCCGCCGGTTTCCACGTCGACCGCGACGGGCAGGAAGCCGCGGAAGCGTTCGGCGTATTTCGGCGTGGAGTCGGACATGCGCCGAGGATACGCATCGGCGCATGCACAAACAATGTGCGCTGGCTTATTTGGCCGCCGCGGTCAATGCGTTCAGCACCAACGCGTAGCTGCCGATCGTCTCTCCGCGCCACAACGGATTATTCGCGAACAGCAGCACGCGACCGCGTCCATAGTGCGCCTGCACCACCGCCGCGCGTTGCGCCATCGTCTCGCCATGTTCGAGCAGACCCGAGATCAGCAGGTTGTTCGCATCAGCCCAGCGCACGATCACCTCGGGCCGGTCCGCCGCGGGAATCACCAGCGGATTGTTGCGTTCCTGCTCGACATTGAGCGGCAGCGCCTGCCAGGGTTTGGCTTCGGGCAGCGGTGGTGGTGCGGCGTAGCGGCGGCCTTCCGGAATGTCGGCGTCGTGCGGACCGCCGCGGCCGGTCGGGCGCGAGAACTTGTCGGCGCGCGGCAAATCCTTGTCGCCGCCGACGAGGTTGCTGATCTGGAACGACAGCCCATGTGCGCTGTACATCGCGAACGGCGCGTCGTAGCCGCGCGCGATTGGATTGTTCTTGTCCACGACTTCGGCACGCAGCACGCTGCCGACCACGCGCACATTGCCGTGTGGCGTCACCGAAACGCCCGGCGCGAGGCCGACGTCGATGGCGAATTTCGCCGTGTCCTCGCTGGCGATCAGCAGGCCGCCGTCGGCAACGAAGCGCTTGAGATTGGCCAAGCCTTCCTGGCCCAAACCTGGGCGAATGTCGGGCGTCGAATCGATGCGGCCGAGGTTCGGCGTCAGCGCGGTCTTCTGCCACGGCAGCGGATTGCCGTACATCGGCAGGCCGTCGACGATGTCCTTCGCCTCGGCGCCGCCGACCGGCCCGAACAGGATGACGTCGTACTTGCCGCGCAGGTTTTTCTCGCGCGCGACGGTTTGTGTGCTGATGGTGTCGTACTTGACGCCAAGCTTGTCCAGCGCCATGCGCCACCAGCCTTCGGTCTGCGTGTCGAGCCAGGTGTGCAGGATGGCGGTGCGCGGCAATTTTCCGTTCACGCCGAGTCCGGCCACGCTGAACGCCGGCTGAGTGGGCGCTGCGGCGCTGTGCATCGGCACTTTCAGGATCGCCGGATCGGCGATGCGCACGACCGCGGTGCCGAACAGGTCGCCGAACGACCAGCCGGTGTCGTCGTAGGGATGTTTCTGCGGATCGTCCGGCGCCCAGTACTGGCGGTCGAGCAGGGTGTCGGCGATGCGCGAATAGGGCTGGTCCATGCGCACGATCCAGCTTCCGGCCGGGAAACTGCGCGCGGCGGTCTTGGCCTGCGGCGGCTCGGTCGGCTGCTTGTCCTTTGCCGGCTTGGACTCGCTTTGCGCGGGCGCCTGCGCGCTGAACGCGGCATCGGCGCGGCTGAGTTCGACGTGCTGTTTCGCCAGCACCCGCAGCAGTTCCGCCTGCGCGCCGGGATGCGCGTCGTCAGCAGGCAGGACATACGCCGCAGGTCCCGCGAGTTGCGGTTTTTCGATCGAGTTCCTGGACTTGAGCCAGAAATTGGTCAGGTATTTCTGGCCGTTCTGCGCGAAGTAATCGAGCGCGGTCAGCAGTCCGGTCTGCGTGTAGTTGTTGTTGTCGCGCTGCGACCACAGTACTTTCGGCAACGGCGGATTGGGTTTGTACCAGGTGCGTGCATACTGGTCCGGATCGAGGATGCGCTCGACCGTGTCGGCGCCGTCGTTGCCGAAGGTCTCGTACAGGCGGCTGATGCCGTTGTGCATGGCGGCGATGAACATCAGGTAGCCCGGGCTCCAGGTGTCGAAGTCGCCGTGCGTGAACACGCCGGGCATGCCGAACCGGGTCATCTGTTCGACGTTGTTCCAGCCGAGTTGCTGCCATTCGCCTGTCAGGATCGGATCGATCCAGGCGTTGTAGGGACCGTCGCCCACGGTGTTGTCGTAGAGGAACGGCACCGATTCGTGCAGATCGTGCAGCACCTGTGCGTGCCAGCCGACGTAGGTATCGAGCACGTTCTTCGTCAGGTCCAGCGTTACCCCCATCGCGTCGCGGTTGTTGTCGTGGGCGACGTAGTGGCCCCAATAAATGAGCGGCGGATAGTTGTCATTTGGATGTGCGCGATGCCATTTGTACAGGTCCACCATGCGGTCGCGGCCGTCAACCTCGACAACCGGCGTGATCAGCGTGATCACGTGGCTGCGGATGTACCGGATGTAGGGCGCGTCGTCGACGGCGAGGCGATAAGCGAGCTCCATCACCGACGTCGGTGAACCGGTCTCGGTGGAATGGATGGTCGCGGTGATGTAGTAGACCGGCGTCGTCTGCTTGACGATGGCCGCGGCCCTGGCGTCGTCCATGCCGAGCGTGCGCGGATCGGCCAGTTGCGCGAGGCGCGCCTTGTTCGCGTCCAGGTCCTTGATCAGCGCTTCGTCCGCGACCGCCACGGCGATCATCTCGCGGCCTTCCTCGGTGTGTCCGATGGTGAAGACCTTTACGCGCGGCGTGGATTTCTCGAGCAGGCGGAAATAGCGGTAGACGTCTTCCGCGTACGGCAACATGTTCGGCGCGCCGGCAACGTCGCCGAGCACTTTTTCCGGCGTCGGCACCGTGTTCGATGCCGGCAGGTAGTCGGTCAGCGGCGAGTTGAAGTCGGCCTGCGTCGTGTACTTGGCGATCTTTGCCGAATAGGCCTGATCCACCGGCTGCTGCGGATCGCGGGCGAAATGGTCGTCGGCCATCGCAACGCAGGGCGAGCAGGCCAGGCTAGCGGTTAAAAACAATCCATGGACGAACAGACGCATGCGCGGCTCCGAAAGCGTGGACACGATGGTCCACGAGCATAGCGGCCAGCCGGATGCGTGTAATGGCCGAAGGTCATGGTGCGATTGAAAGCGTCGGCGCGGCGTGGGAAAATCGCTTGGAACCACGCTGAGGTGGCGCGCGGACAACTGCCGTCGCGGGTGCGACATGTCGACTAGAACGTCCAGAATCTAGACATTTACGCCACGACGCAGACAAAGGCGCCGCAGCGCCTTTATTTTTGCCTTCATCCATGAAGGCAAGAGCAGATCAAAAAGCGGCCATCCCTGGCCGCACTACTCGAAAAAATCATGATTAATATCACTCTCCCCGACGGCAGCAAACGCCAATACGACAACCCGGTGACGGTGGCCGACGTCGCCGCCTCCATCGGCGCAGGACTTGCCAAGGCCGCGCTGGCCGGCAAGGTCGACGACAAACTGGTCGACACGAGTTTTCGCATCGACCACGACGCGAGCCTCGCCATCATCACCGAAAAAAGTCCCGAGGCCCTGGACATCCTGCGCCACTCGACCGCGCACCTGCTCGCGCAGGCGACGCAGCGGCTGTTTCCGGATACGCAGGTGACGATCGGCCCGGTCGTCGA
Source organism: Rudaea sp. (assembly GCA_025934455.1). The sequence goes on along the minus strand of JAICYA010000087.1, from coordinate 690 downwards.
AAACGGTTTCTACTACGACTTCGCGCGCAAGACGCCGTTCACGCCGGAAGACCTCGACAAGATCGAGGCCGAGATGAAGAAGATCGTCGCGGAAGGCCTGCCGGTACAGCGCCGCGTGATGCCCAAGGACGACGCGATCAAGTTCTTCAAGGACAAGGGCGAGGTCTACAAGGCGCAGATCATCGACGAGATCATCCCGCCCGGTGAGGAGATCTCGCTGTACGGGCAGGGCGATTGGGTGGATCTGTGCCGCGGTCCGCACGTGCCGAACACGAACAAGCTGCGCGCGTTCAAGCTGATGAAGGTGGCTGGCGCCTACTGGCGCGGCGACTCGAACAACGAGATGCTGCAACGCGTTTACGGAACAGCTTGGCTCAACGACAAGGATTTGAAGGCGTATCTGACCCAGCTCGAAGAAGCCGAGAAGCGCGACCACCGCAAGCTGGCCAAACAGCTCGACTTGTTCCATCTGCAAGAAGAAGCGCCGGGCCTGATCTTCTGGCATCCGAAAGGCTGGTCGATCTGGCAGGTGGTCGAGCAATACATGCGCCGCGTCTACCGCGAAACCGGCTACGGCGAGGTGAAGGCGCCGCAGGTGCTCGACGTCACCCTGTGGAAAATGTCCGGTCACTGGGATAACTACAAGGACAACATGTTCTTTACCGAGTCGGAGAAGCGCACCTATGCGCT
>JAICYA010000304.1 GCA_025934455.1 Rudaea sp. | reverse complement strand
TCCGGTTTTGCAGCAGTTCCTCGGCGCAAGCGCGACGACTGCGCAACCACCAACCATGCCGATGCAGACTCCGGCGCCAATGCCTGCGCCTACCGTGCAGACAACGCCGGCCAGCATGGCGCCTGCGCAGCAGACAGCCGCTTCCGAACCGCCGCCGCCGACCGATCCGCGTTATGCCGAGACGACGCCCGCGAATGCGTCGACGGCGATTCCGCCGACGCCGGCACCGCAAGGCAACTCGCCCTCCGCGCCAGCGCAGCAAGCCGTGGCCAGCGCCGCTACGGCACCATCACCATCAGCGCAAGCATCGGCACCACCGGTGCAGGTGGCGACTGCCACCGAACCGCCCAAGGTCGCCGCCCCACCCAAGCCGCACGTGCCTGTCGTGGTCGTGCTCGCCAGTGGCGACGAGGCGATTTCCGGTCCCGCGGAAGCCGCGATCGAGCGCACCCTGGAACACAGGGGCTTCCGCGTGAGCGACCAGGACTCGATGCCGCGCGTGGACAATCTGCTCAACGGCGAACGCCCGCGCTTCGCCGAAGCGCTGCGCATCCTGCGCGGCCACGCCGATGCCGTGGTGTTCGTGCACGCACGCAAGGTCGGCACGCAGGAACTCAACTACTACGGCCAGAGCTCGACCTTGTACACCGCCCAACTCGCCGTGCGCGCGTACTCGGTCGAACAGGCCCGGCCGCTGGGTCCGCCGTGGGACGAACAGGTGAACTTCACCAGCTTGAACGCCGGCGAAAAAGCCAAGGAAGCGGTCGAGCCGATGCTTGAGCGCGTCAGCGAACGCTTGGTCGATTACCGGCCCAAGGGACGCAAAGAATAAGTCAGAACCTCGGTACACTTTGCCGTACCGGGGTTTCAGGGCAACTCGCGCGGCGCGTTCGCGCGTCCGAGTAATTTTTGCGCGTAGCCGTAGCCCGCATCGATCGCGCGTTCGTAGGCTTTCCAGTCGAGCAGCTCGACGTCGTTCAACGGCGGCGTCAGCAACAGGCTCGTGCGTGCGCGCCGCTCCAGGCTCGCGGCTTCCGCGTTGACCATGCCCGAGCGCAGCAGGATGCTCAGGATGCCGGGCCGCTGGTGGCGATGGAACCAGCGCTGCCAGAGTAGCTTCCACCACGGCGGCAGCGCGAATTCCTCGACTTCGGCGTGCAGCACGTCGTCAGCGCCGATATCGACCGCGATGATTTCGGCCACGCCTTGCGCGTGCATCGCGTCAACCGGCAGGTTGTCCATCACCGCACCATCGACGAACACCTCGCCGTGATGGAACACCGGCGGCAGGACGCCGGGGATCGCGCAGCTCGCGCGCAGCCAGAACCACAGCGGCCCGGCGCGGTGGGTTTCGGCACGGCCGGCGGTTAAATTGGACGTGATGCAGTAGTAGGGCAAGGCGAGATCGGTGATGTCGCGCGGACCGAACGCCTCGCGCAGCAGGCGTGCAACGCGGCGCCCGGCGACGAGTGCGATCAACGGCAACGTATAGTCGCTCAGGGGTTTGCCGACCACGAAAGCTCGGTAGTAATTGTCGAACATCTCCTCGTTCGTCCAATCCGCAGCGACGCCCGCGCCGATGATCGCGCCGATCGAAGTGCCGCCGACGCAATCGATCTGCACCCCGGCTTCGCGCAACGCGCGCACCACGCCGATGTGGGCGAAGCCGCGCGCGCCGCCGCCGGAAAGCACGAGGCCGATGCTGCGCCCGGTCAGCAGGCGTGCCACACGTTCGATATCCGCGTCGCCGCGCACATGGTGGTGCGCGACGCCGGGCACGGCATCCAGCCAGCGCCGCGCCGCGCCGGGCAGGATCGCGCCGTCAGCGTGCAGCAGCACGAGGTGGCGCGGACGATGCAGGGCGCGTTCGGCATCGATGCAGGATTTTTCCGGCCACACGCTGGCGCTATCGCCCGAATTCGCCACCAGCAACAGGCAATCGGATTGGCGCACGCACAAATCGCGCCATTCGCGATCGTCGCCGTCGCCCAGATAAAGTACGAAGCGCACGCGCGCCTCGAGCGCGCTGAACCAGGTGCTGGTCTGCCCGCGCGCCGTGTCGGTGTCGATCAGCGTGCAGTCGCCATAGCGCAGCAGCGCTTCGCGCAGGCGTTGCGCGAAATCGCGCGCGTTCACGTCCTTGTCGTGGGCGAGCACCGCGAACGTGCGTGACGAGGACAGGCTTGTGCCCTCGCGCCGCGCGACCAGGCGCTTGACCGCCAGGCGCGCACTGACCAGCATGGCCTGCGGATGCCGGGCCACGAGCTTGTCGAAGCCGCTGCGGGACAGGCGCAACAGCTCCGAATCGCGCAGTGCGCGCACCGTGGCCGAGCGTGGCGCATCGACGATGAGGCCGAGTTCGCCCACGGTTTCTCCGGCTGCGACTACGCCGTCGAGTTGGAAGTCGCCGTCCTGCGTAGGCTTGAACGCACCGAGACTGCCGGATTTGAGCACGCACAGCGCATCGGATGGATCGCCGTATTCGAACAAGGTGGCGCCGCCGGGCAGGGCGAACCATTCCAGTTCCTGGGCGAGTTCATCCAGTGTCGCCGCATCCAGATGCCGGAACAACTCCAGCCCGCGCAGCAGGCGGTGCGCATCGTAGGAATCGTGGGACTTGGCCTCGCTCATCGCGGCAGATGCTAGCGCGAAATACGCGTGCGCGGCTTGATTTTTCCGTTTCCACACGCCAGTTTGTGCGCATGCCAACCAATCCCCTGCTCGACGATTCTGCCCTGCCGCGCTTTGCCGCGATCGAACCCGGACACGTGCGCCCGGCCGTCGATGCCGTGCTGGACGACTATCGCGCGCGCATCGACGCCCTGATCGCCGACCCCGCGCCGCGCACGTTCGCCAACACGATGTTGCCGCAAGAGGCCCTGGAACATCGTTCCGAACGCGTGTGGTCGCCGATGTCGCACCTGCACGCGGTGAAGGATTCGGACGCCTTGCGCGCGGTGTACGCACCAGCGGAGGAAGCGCTCAGCGATTTCGGCGCGGAGTTGGGCCAGAACCGCGAGTTGTACGCCGCGGTGAAGGCCGTGCACGATAGTGCGCAATTCAGTTCGTTGCCGCGTGCGGCCAAGACCTTGGTCGAACATAGCCTGCGCGACTTCCGCCTTTCCGGCGTCGCGCTGGAGGAGCCGGCGCGCTCGCGCTTTCG
>JAICYA010000293.1 GCA_025934455.1 Rudaea sp. | reverse complement strand
GGAATCCGAGCGTACGCACGTGTTCCAGGTCTTCGAGCGTGGCGATCTTGCTGGTGGCGTGCTGGGCCAGCGCGAGCGGCAATTCGTCGGCGGAAATTCCGCCGCCGTCGTCGCGCACGCGGATCAGGCGCGCGCCACCGTCCTCGATGTCGATTTCAAGTCGCGTGGCGCCGGCGTCGAGGCTGTTCTCGACCAGTTCCTTGACCACGGATGCGGGCCGTTCCACCACTTCGCCGGCGGCGATCTGGTTGACGAGTTCGGGGGCAAGCGGACGGATGCGCGGCACCGGCGCATTCTAGCGAATCCGTTGTGGCAGCGCCGCCGAAGTTACTCGGATGCCGCGCGCGACTGCATCCCGCGATAGATCAGGTACGGCTCGGCCTGGCCGTTGATCACGGCCTCGTCCACGACGACCTTGCTCACGTGCTCGAGCGATGGCAACTCGTACATGGTGTCGAGCAGCACCTGCTCGAGGATCGTGCGCAGTCCGCGCGCGCCGGTCTTGCGCTTGAGCGCCTTGCGCGCGACCGCGAGCAGCGCGTCGTTGCGGAATTCGAGCTCTGCGCCTTCCAGTTCGAACATGCGCTTGAACTGCTTGACGATCGCGTTCTTCGGTTCGGTGAGGATCTTGATAAGCGCCGCTTCGTCGAGTTCCTCGAGCGTGGCGACGACCGGCAGGCGGCCGACGAATTCCGGAATCAGACCGTACTTGACCAGATCGCCCGGCTCGACGTCGGCCAGCACCTTGCCGACGTTCGTCTGCTTGCTCTTGCTGCGTACTTCCGCCACGAAGCCGATGCCGGTCGACTCGGAACGCTGCTGGATGACCTTGTCCAGGCCCGAGAACGCACCGCCGCAGATGAACAGGATGTTCTTGGTGTCGACCTGCAGGAATTCCTGTTGCGGATGCTTGCGCCCACCCTGTGGCGGCACCGAGGCCATGGTGCCTTCGATGAGTTTCAACAACGCCTGCTGCACGCCTTCGCCGGAGACGTCGCGCGTGATCGACGGGTTTTCGCTCTTGCGCGAAATCTTGTCGATCTCGTCGATGTAGACGATGCCCGACTGCGCCTTCTCGACGTCGTAGTCGCACTTCTGCAGCAGCTTCTGGATGATGTTCTCGACATCCTCGCCCACGTAGCCGGCTTCGGTCAGCGTGGTCGCATCGGCGATCGTGAACGGCACGTTGAGCAGGCGCGCCAGCGTTTCGGCGAGCAGGGTCTTGCCCGAACCGGTCGGGCCGATCAGCAGGATGTTGGACTTGGCCAGTTCCACCTCGTCCTGGCGCTGGCGCGCTTCCAGGCGCTTGTAGTGGTTGTACACGGCCACGGCCAGCACCTTCTTGGCGCGGCTCTGCCCGATCACGTACTGATCGAGCACGTCCATGATTTCCTTCGGCTTCGGCAGGTGACTGCGCGCGCCGGCGGCTTTTTCTTCCAGTTCTTCGCGGATGATGTCGTTGCACAGCTCGACGCATTCATCGCAGATGAACACGCTCGGGCCTGCGATCAATTTGCGCACTTCGTGCTGGCTCTTGCCGCAGAACGAGCAATACAGGATCTTGCTGCTGTCGCCCGAACGGCCTTGCCGGTCGTCACTCATCGCTGATTTCCGGAATCTTTCAGGTACGTGTCGAAAGGAGAATAGCACAGACCAGGCCGTGCGGGGTCTAGCCCGCGGCCTGGCTGTCTGTCGGGAAAATCCTTAAAAGTCAGGCGGTCCGGACCGTATCGGTCGGGCGCTTCTCGAGGACCTGATCGACCAAGCCGTAGTCCTTGGCGTCTTTCGCGCTCATGAAATAGTCGCGGTCGACGTCGCGTTCGATCTGCTCGACGCTGCGGCCCGTGTGGTGGGCCAGGGTCTCGTTCAGGCGCGCCTTGAGCGACAGGATTTCCTTGGCGTGGATGGCGATATCGGACGCCATGCCCTGGAACCCGCCCGACGGCTGGTGGATCATCACGCGCGAATTCGGCAGGCAGAAACGCTTGCCCTTGGCGCCGGCGGCGAGCAGGAACGAGCCCATGCTGGCGGCCTGGCCGACGCAGATCGTGCTCACGTCGGGCTTGATGAACTGCATCGTGTCGTAGATGGCGAGCCCGGCCGTAACCACGCCGCCCGGGCTGTTGATGTAGAGGTTGATGTCCTTGTCCGGGTTGTCGGACTCGAGGAACAGCAGCTGGGCGACGATCACGTTGGCCATGTAGTCGTCCACCGGGCCGACGCAGAACACCACGCGCTCCTTCAGCAGGCGCGAATAGATGTCATAGGCGCGTTCGCCGCGGGAGGTCTGCTCGACCACCATCGGCACCAGATTCAGACCGCGGATTTCGTTGCTCATCGCCCTGCCCTCGTTGTGTCGGCGATGGTCAGACCGGACGCATCGCTTCGCTGAAAGTGATCTGCTGTTCCGTCGTCTGCGCGTTGGCGGCGACCCACTCCGCCACCTGATCTTCCAGCACCCGGTTCTGCAGCCCGGTCATGAGCTGGGGATCGCGCTGGTAGAGTTCAACCACCTGCTGCGGTTCTTCGTAGGTCGAGGCGATCGAAGCCAGCGTTTCCGCCACGCGGCGGCTGTCCGGACGGATGCCGTTTTGACGCGCGATCTCGCCGATCAGCATGCCGGCGGTGACGCGGCGCTTGGCGACGTCCTGGAACGCGGCCGGATCGACCTCGACCTGGCGGCCCTGCTGCTGCGCCTGCATCTGCTGCTGGCGCGCCAGCGCCTGCGCTTCGGCGTCGATCATGCCTTTCGGCAGCTCGATGCCCGGATGCGCGGCAATAAGCTTGTCCAGCACTTCGTTTTTCAGGCGCATGCCGAGCATGCCCGTGAGTTCGCGCTCCAGGTTCGCGCGCACTTCGGCGCGGAACTTGTCCATGCCGCCGTCGCCGATGCCGAACAGTTTCAGGAACGCGTCGTTCAATTCCGGCAGCTTCGCTTCCTGCACCTTGACGATCTTGAACGTGACGTGGGCATCTTTGCCCTGCAGCGCCGGCAGGCGGAAATCCGCCGGGAACGACACGTCGGCTTCGAATTCGTCGCCGTCCTTGCGCCCGCTCAGGTGCTGCTCCATGCCGTTCGACAGCGAGGCGCTGCCGAGGATCGTGCCGACGCGCTCCATGCCTTCGGCCGGATAGGTGAAGCCGTCGCCTTTGGCGGCGAACTCGAACAGCACCATGTCGCCGTCCTGCGCGCCGCGTTCCGCCGGCACCCAGCTGCGGCGCTGCTGGCGCAGCGTGTCGATCATGTTGTCGACGTCGACGTCTTCGACTGCCGCGTGCGGCTTGCCGATGGC
>JAICYA010000337.1 GCA_025934455.1 Rudaea sp. | reverse complement strand
GTGGCGACGGCCGGGTTCACGCCGCTCACGCTCGACAACGCGCAGCTGCTGCCGTGCACGAGTCCGGTCGGTCGTGGCGAGGATTCGCTGATGGGGGCGTTGACGCGTTTCTGCCATCCTGACGCCGTGTCGCTGTCCATGCCCGAAGCGATCGGACACGTGCAGGAATCCGCGCGCAAGCGTTCGGACAAGACGCTGGCGGCGCACACCCCGCACGTGAATTACTTCCTGCGCGATTTCGTGCAGCGCCAATTCGGCCTGTTCCAGGCCGAGGACCCGGGCGCGCGCATGAACCTGCTGGCCTGCGTGCTGCGCGACCTCGCCGGCGCCAGTTCCAGCGCGCGCAATGCACACCTGCGCGAATACCTGAGTTTCGTGCGCGCCGACATCATCGACCGCACCCAGCACCAGATCGAGGCCGCGGTGGATGCGCCGGTCTACTGGCAGGCGGATGCGCGCGAGATCGTGCAGGCCAATGCGCGCGCCTTGCTCGCGAACGCGCCACCGCGTTTGGGCGACTGGGCGCAGGACATCGATGCCGACGGCTGCGCGCGCGCACTGGCCGAGGAATGCGAGTCGATGGCCGATGCCTGCGAGCACTGGCCCGCGCTGTGGCGATACGCGGCGGAGCAGGGCGACAAACTGCTCGCCCAGGCCTGACGTGGCGCAAATACCCGGGCTGACCAGCGTGGTGATCGTCGCCGCCGACAGCGGGGATGATGTCGGCCTCTGCGTCGACCGCGTGCTCGCCGGCACCGCGCCGGTCGAGGTGATTGTCAGCGACAACGACTCGCGCGACGGCTCGGTGGACGCGCTCGGCGTGCGTTGTTCCGGCGATGCGCGCGTGCGCATCGTGCGCAACGGCACGAATCTCGGCTTTGGCGCCGGTTGCAACCGCGGCGCGGCGCAGGCGCGCGGCGATGCCTTGTTGTTCCTCAATCCCGATTGCCTGATCGAGGCGGACACGATTGCGCGCCTGCGCGGCCTCATGGCGCCGGATACCGGCCTGCTTGGCGCAGCCATCGTCGATGGCGCGGGCAAGCCGGAGCCGGCCAGCCGTCGCCGCGACCCGTTCCTGCGCCGGATCGCGACGAGCCTGTTCGGACTGGGCGGAGTGGACGTACCCACCGATGCGGCGGACGTGCAGCCGGTGGACATCGTCTCCGGCGCCGCGATGCTGCTGCCGCGCGCGGTCTTCGCTGCAGTCGGTGGATTCGACGAAGGCTATTTCCTGCATTGCGAGGACATGGACCTGTGCCGCCGCGTGCGCGATGCCGGCCTGCGCGTTGCCTGCGCAAACGTCGTGCGCATCGTGCATGCGAAAGGCACATCGAGCCGGACGCGCCCGTTCTTCGTCGCGTACCACAAGCACCGCGGCATGTGGCGCTGGTTGCGGAAATTCGATCCGGCGGCACGCAATCCGCTCGTCGGCGCACTCGCGTGGTGCGGACTATGCGCGCATTACGTGCTGTTGACGCCGCGCTATGCGTGGGTTTGGCTGAAGGCGCGGTTCAGCGCCAGCGGTTGATCTCGTCGCGCAGTTTCCGTGCTTCGCCGCGTGCGGCCTGGGCGAAATCCTCGCCAGATCCGGCATACAGGATGGCGCGCGAAGAGCTGATGATGAGTCCTGCGCCCTGCGCGTTCTTGCCGTTGCGCAACACGGCTTCCACGTCGCCGCCCTGCGCGCCGATGCCGGGAACGAGGATGGGCATGTCGCCGACCAGCGCACGCACTTCGCGCAGTTCGTCGGGATACGTCGCGCCGACCACGAGTGCGCAGTTGCCGTTTGCGTTCCAGTTGCGCGCAACGAGTTGGGCGACGTGCTGGTACAGCGGTTTGCCGCCGCCGATCTTGTCGGGCACGATGAGATCCTGCAAGTCGCGTGCGCCGGGATTGGAGGTGCGGCACAGCACGATCACGCCCTTGTCGGCGCGATCGAGAAACGGTTGCACGGAATCGCGGCCGAGGTAGGGATTCACCGTCACCGCATCGGCGCCGTAGCGGTCGAACGCCTCGCTCGCATAGTGCTGTGCGGTGGAACCGATGTCGCCGCGCTTGGCATCCAGGATTACCGGCACGCCAGGATGTGTTGCGTGGATGTGCGCGATCAGGCGCTCCAGCGCATCTTCCGCGCGCACTGCGGCGAAGTGCGCGAATTGCGGCTTGAAGCAGCACACGAGGTCGGCCGTCGCATCGACGATGGCACGGCAAAACGCGAAGACGGCATCGGGTCTGCCATGCAGGTGCGTGGGGAATTTCGCCGGTTCCGGATCGAGGCCGACGCAAAGCAGCGACGCGTTGCGTCGTTGTGTTGCGTTAATGGCCGCGACGAAGGGCATGGCTTAGGCGAGTTTCCGGTACTTGATGCGGTGCGGCTTCGCCGCTTCCTCGCCGAGGCGACGCTTCTTGTCTTCCTCGTATTCCTTGTAGTTGCCGGGGAAGAATTCGACATGCGAATCGCCCTCGAAGGCGAGGATGTGCGTGGCGATGCGGTCGAGGAACCAGCGGTCGTGCGAGATCACGAACGCGTTGCCGGGGAATTCCAGCAGCGCGTCTTCGAGCGCGCGCAGGGTTTCGATGTCGAGGTCGTTGGACGGTTCGTCGAGCAGCAGCACGTTGCCGCCCTGCAACAGCGTTTTCGCCAGGTGCAAGCGGCCGCGTTCGCCGCCGGAAAGTTGGCCGACGATCTTCTGCTGGTCCTGGCCCTTGAAGTTGAAGCGGCCGATGTAGGCGCGTGACTGGATCTCGATGCCGTTGATGTTGAGGATGTCCGAGCCGCCGGAAACTTCCTGGAACACGTTGTGCTTGCCTTCCAGCTTCT
>JAICYA010000011.1 GCA_025934455.1 Rudaea sp. | reverse complement strand
GGATAATTGCCGATACCGACCAGGCCGCCCCAGGTGCGCTCGCCGATCAGTGGGCCGATGTTCTTGCGCTTGAAATACCACGGCAACGCATCGCCGCCAGAGCCGGAGAACTGGTTGATCAGCAACGCCTTCGGCCCAAAGATCGCCTGCGTGGGTTCGGTATACGTCTGGCCTTCGCGTGTCATCACGCGCGTCATCGCCGGGCGCGACAGGTAATCGACGATGTAGTCGGCGAGCTGGCCGCCATGGTTGTAGCGCTCGTCGATCAGCGCGCCCTGCTTGTCGGTCTGGGCGAAGAAATAGCGGTTGAAATTCGTGAAGCCGCCGTGCGCGGTATCCGGAAGGTACACATAGGCGAGCTTGCCGCCGGATATCCTGTCAACCTCGCGCCGGTTGTGTTCGACCCAGGCCAGGTGGCGCAACCCTTTCTCGTTCGCGATCGGCACCACGGTGACGTCGCGCGCGCCGCTGCCGTCCGCATTGGCGCCGACGCGCAGCACGGTCTGCTTGCCGACGGTCTGCTGGAAGAAGCCAAAGAGATCGTCCTCCGCATGCAGTTCGCGGCCGTTGACGGCGAGCAGGTATTCGCCGGCATGCACGTTCACGCCGGGCTGGGTCAGCGGCGCCTGCAACTGCGGATTCCAGTTTTCTCCATTGTATACTTTTGCGAAACGGTAGCGGCCGTTGTCGATGCTGTAGTCGGCGCCGAGCAGGCCGACCGCGATCTTCGGCAGGTCCGGCATGCTGCCGCCGCGCACGAACATGTGCCCGACCGAAATGTAGGCCAGCATCTTGCGGAACAGGAAGTTCAAATCCCCGCGGCTGCCGACGCCGGCCAGGTACGGGCGGAAATGCTTTTCCGCGGCGGCGACGTCGAGGCCGTGGAAATGCGGGTCGTAGAAGAAGTCGCGTTCGATGCGCCAGACCTCGTTGTACATCTGCGTCCATTCCGCGCGCGGCTGTACGTGCACTTCCATGTTCGCCGTGGCGAGCTTGCCTTCGCCCGGCTTCGCGGGTTTGTCGGCGGCGGCGATCGCCCAGTCTTCCTTGCCGGTGCGAATCAGCATCTTGTTGCCGTCGGCGGACAGTGCGAACGCGGTGACTTCGCTGGCGAGCGTGTCGGTCTTGCGCTTTTTCAAATCGAAACGCTTGAGCGTGGCGGGGTCTTCCTCGCCTGCCACCTGCGGGGCTTCGAGCAGGTAAAGCTCACCGGTCTTGCCCGCCGTCATGCCGCTGAAATTCGCCGGTGGAACGGGCAGGGCGAGCGTGCGTTGCAGCAGGCCGTCGAAATCGATGGCGACGGAATCGGCGTCGGATCTGGATTTGTCATCATCCTTTTTCTTCCCGTCCTTTTTCTTTTTGTCCGCGTCATCGGACTTGTCCGCGGCCGGCGCTTTCACGCCCTTGTCCTCGTCACTTTCCGGCGCGAGCGGCGAAGGCAGGTTCTTGCGCAGCACGGCGACATACACGCCGCGCGTGACCGGACGCGCTTCGCTGGTCATGTCCAGCCAGCCGGGCGAGAGGCCGCTGTCGGTGCTGGCGGTGAAGTACAGGTACTTGCCGTTCGCGTCAAACTGCGGGTACAGCGCGTCGCTCATGCCGTCGGTGACTTGCGCGACCTTGCGCGAATCCAGCGCGTACACGAATACCGCGTGCAGGTGATTCGGCAACTGCTTGGTGTAGGCGATCCAGCGGCTGTCCGGCGACCAGGCCTGGTCGAACGCGTGCAGCGGCGTGTCGAACAGATCGGTGTCGATCTTCACCGGTTTGCCGTCGGCCAGATCCACGACCCACAGGTTCAGGCGCTTGTCGGAGTAGGCGATGCGCTTGCCGTCCGGCGACCAGCGCGGCGAATAGAAGAACGAGGGCGGCTGGCCGAGGTCGATGCGGCGTGCAGGTTTCAGTCCATCCTGGTCACGGATGTACAGCGCATATTCGCCCAAGGCATCGGAAAAATACGCCACCGATTTTCCATCCGGCGACCAGGCCGGATCGCGCTCGGCGGCGTTTTCGCTGCGCGTGATGTCGCGCACGTCGCCCTTGTCGGCGGGCACGGTGAAGATGTCGCCGTGCGCCTCGAACACCGCGCGCGCACCGGTCGCGGAAATGCCCCAATGCTCGATTTCCTTCGCGACTTTCTTGAAATAGGGCACGGTCTGCGGCAGCGGGCCATCGACTGTCACCGGCACGATGGAGTTCTTGCCGCTGGCGAGATCGACCAGATGCAATTCGCCCATTTGCGTGTAGACGATGGCGCCCGCGCCGGCGCTCGCCGCGTCGATCGGATAGCCGTCGTTGGCGACGAGCTGATCCACCTTGCCGCTGGCGACGGCATAGGCAAACAGTGTTGCCGGGCCTTTGCGGTCGGACAGAAAATAGACGTGATCGCCAAGCCACATCGGGTTGGAATCATTGGAATTCTCGCGCGGAACCTTCGTCACGCTCGAATCCGCAAGACGCGCGATCCAGATGCGGGTGGTCTGGCCGCCTCGGTAGTCGCGCCAGTCCGGTTCCCACTGGAACACGGGGTTGTAGGCGATCAGCTTACCGTCCGGCGAGAACGCGCCTTGTTCGGCCGTGGCCAGCGGCAATGCCTGCGGCAGGCCGCCGGACAACGACAGCAGGTACAACTGCGAGGAGTCGTTGGCTGCGTCGCGATTGGAGCGGATCAGCACGGACTTGCCGTCCGGCGACCAGCCCACGGCTTCGTCTGCCGCCGGGTGCCAGGTCAAACGCTTTGGCGTGCCGCCCGCGGTCGCCACCACGAACACGTCGGCATTGCCGTTCGCGCTGTCGGTGTAGGCGACCCAGGTGCCGTCCGGCGAGAACACCGGGTCCATTGCCGTGCCGGCGCCGCCGACCAGCAGGCTTGCCGCGCCGCCGGCGCGCGGTACCGTCCAGATCTCGCCGCCGTAGGCGAACGCGATGCGCGAAGCCGACACGCTCGGCGTCTGCAACAACAACGGCGCGGCTTGCGCGCAAGCCATTCCGGCCAAGAGGCACAAACCAGATATCCACGACGCAGCGCGCATGCAGCTCTCCGAATCCGGCACAAAGACGCAGTCTAGGCCGCACCTGTCCGGATCAAACCTGCCATTGGTAACACCCTGCGGCATAATAGCGGTCTGATCCACTTGCCGATTTCCCGTGACCAATCTTCAAGACGCTCTGAAACAGCATCGCGACGGCGATCTCGACGCCGCCGAGGCGGCTTACCGCGCCCTGCTGGCCGCGGAACCCGAGAACGCGGATGCGCTGCACCTGCTCGGTACGCTGCTGCACAAGCGCGGCCATGCCGCGGATGCCGAGGAATCCATCCGCAGCGCATTGATGCAGGATCCGGATTGCGCGCAATTCCATCTCTCGCTGGGCGGCGTGCTGATGCAGCAAGGCCGCGACGACGAAGCCCAGGCCGCCTTCGAGCGCGCACTCGAACTCGATCCGAACGCAGCCGAGGCGCACGCGCTGCTCGGCTTCGTGCACGCACGCGCAGGTGACATGGCCGCCGCCGAAGATCGCTTCAAGATCGGACGGCGCGCCGAGGCGGACGATCCGCTGTTGTTGCTCGGCCTGGGTAATCTGTACCTGACGCGCGAACAGCCGGAAAACGCGCTCAAGTTCCTGACCCGCGCCGCGGAGCAAAGACCCGGCGATGCCACGATCCAGTTCAGTCTCGGCCGTGCCTTCTTTGAACAGGGCAATTTCGCGTTCGCGGACAAGGCGTTCGAGAACGCGCTGCGCGCGCAGCCGGATTTGTCGCGGGCACGCCTGTATCGCGGTCGCGTCTGCGTACGCGAGAAGCGCTACGCGGACGCGCAGGCGATCTACGAGGACCTGCTCGCGCGCAAGCAGCAGGAATTCGGCGCGCTGGCCGGCCTGGGCGACTGTGCGCGCCATCGCGGCCATGTCCTGCGCGCATTGAAATTCTATCGGCGTGCGCTGGCGCTGGAACCGGACAATCCCGGCGCGGCCAATGCCTGCGCCTGGTGCCTGGAACAAATCGGTGATCTCGCTGGTGCGGCGGAATATCTGTCCGGCGCCCTGCAACGCGCACCGGATGCGGCGTGGCTGCGCACACCGCTTGCCGGTTTGCTCGAACGCCTCGGTCGTGGCGAGGAAGCCGCGCAGGTACGGACCGGTTGATGCGCGCAAGTGCGCTCGCGCTGGTTTTCGCGCTGGCCTCGTCGTCGACCAACGCCGCGGAGGCGTTGCCGCTGGACGCGTTGCATCTCCCGCCCGGGTTCCACATCGCGCAATTCGCGCGCGTGCCGAATGCGCGCGAAATGACGCTCGGTACGAACGGCACGCTGTTCGTCGGTTCGATGAGTGCGGGCAAGGTCTACGCGCTCACACCATCGGCCGACGGCACGCACGCGGACACGGTGCGCACCATCGCGCAGGGTCTGCGCATGCCGGTGGGCGTCGCATTCAAGGATGGCGCGCTGTACGTGTCGGCGGTGGGCAGCATCCTGCGCTTTGACGCGATCGAGGCGCACCTGGACGCGCCGCCGAGGGTGCAGGTCGTCACCGAAAAGCTGCCATCGGATGCCGCGCACGGTTGGCGCTTCATCGCGTTCGGTCCGGACGGCAAGCTCTACGTGCCGATCGGCGCGCCGTGCAATGTCTGCGATAAGCCCGGTTACGCGAAACTCACGCGCATGAATGCCGATGGCAGCGGCGTGGAAGATGTCGCGCTCGGCATCCGCAACACGGTCGGCTTCGACTGGCAGCCGGGCACGAAGAAGCTCTGGTTCACCGACAACGGCCGCGACATGCTCGGCGACGACGTGCCGGCGGATGAGTTGAACCGCGTCGATCGCCTGCGCGAGCATTTCGGTTTTCCATACTGCCACCAGGGCGACCTGCCCGATCCCGAATTCGGCAAGAACCATTCCTGCCGCGACTACGCGCCACCGGCGCTCAAGCTCGGCGCGCACGTGGCCGCCCTCGGCATGCGCTTTTATGCCGGCACGCAGTTCCCGCCCGAGTACAGGAATTCCGTTTTCATCGCCGAGCACGGTTCGTGGAACCGCTCGAGCAAGGTCGGCTATCGAATCGTCAACGTGCGCGTGGATGGCGACCGCGTCGTGGACAGCAAGCCCTTCATCAGCGGCTGGCTGCGGCCCGACCAGGGCGTGTGGGGTCGGCCCGCGGACGTGCTGGTCATGCCCGACGGCGCCTTGCTCGTTTCGGACGATCGCGCTGGCGCCATCTACCGGATTACCTGGTCCAAACCATGAATGCAAACATCGACGTTGTCGCCACCGCACTCGAACGCGCGCGCCAACTTGGCCAGCAAGGACGCAGCGAGGAAGCCGCCGGCGAATACGCGCGCGTGCTCGCCGCGCAACCCGAGCATGCCGAGGCGCTCGCGTTTTTCGGCACGCGCGAATTGGCACTCGGCCGTGCGCAGTCGGCGATCGAATACCTGCAGCGTGCCGTGCGCGCGAATCCCGATGAGCCGCAGTTCCAGCTGAGCCTGGGCAGCGCCTATCTCGGCGCCCGGCGCCTGGACGAAGCCTGTGCCGCGCTGGCGCGTTGCCTGGAGCTGGAGCCCAAGGCCTACGTGGCGCGCCTGCAATACGCGGTCGCGCTGGAACAGTCGAGCCAAGCCGATCGTGCGATGGCGCAGTACTTCAGCGCCGTCGTGCAGGCACAGGCGCAGGGCCGCTGGCTCAGCGATGCGTCCACCGCGCCGATGCTGCGCGCCCAGGTCAAGCATGCGATGCGTACCGCTTTCGCGGGCCGCAAGCGCCTGTTCGAGGCCGTACTCGCGCCGTATGTCGCGCGCCACGGCGAGATGGAAATGGCGCGCGTGGCGAAGTGCCTGAAAATCTATCTCGGCGAAATCCCGCCGAACTATCCCGATCCGCGCCAGATGCCGAAGTTCCTGTATTTCCCGGACCTGCCGCCGACCACCTACTTCGACCGCACGCTGTTCCCCTGGTACGAAATCCTGGAAGGCAACTGGACAGCGATCCGCGATGAGTTGAACGCGGTCATGCACGAACCCGATGCGCTGGCGCCGTTCCTCGGCGAGCATTCGCCCGAAGCGATGAAAACGTATCTTGGCGGCGTGGAAAAACCCGTTTGGGATGCGTATTTCTTCTACCGCCACGGCGAGCGCTTCGATGCGCACCATGCGCGCTGCGCACGCACGAGCGCCGCGCTGGAGTCGTTGCCGACCCTGGTGCGCATCCGCGAGCACGCGCCGGAAGTGTGCTTTTCCGTACTCACGCCGGGCACGCACATCCTCAAGCATCGCGGGGTGACCAACACGCGCCTGGTCACGCATCTGCCGCTGGTCATTCCGGAAAACTGCGCGATCGCCGTCGGCGGCGAGGAAAAGGTCTGGCGCGAAGGCGAGGCTTTTAGTTTCGACGACACGTTCGAGCACGAAGCCTGGAACCGCAGCGACCGCACCCGCGTGGTCATGCTGCTGGACGTGTGGAATCCGTACATGACGGCCGCCGAATGCGAAGCGATCACCGGACTGATCGAGGGCATCGGCGATTTCAACGAAATGGCCGGTATCAACCGCGATTGAGCCCATATCGGTGCAAGGCTGCATCATTCTGCACCAATTTGGTGATATCGACTCCAGTTGGCGATCCTGGAAATTTCCCATCTGATTGATCCGATGGGAGATTATCGATTGGCACGAGCCTTGCCATAGAGCGGCATCCCCCACCAGGAGCCCGCGATGTCCGCCGACACCGTTTTCGATCTGATCAAGAAGCACAACGTCGAATTTGTCGATCTGCGTTTTGCCGACCTGCTCGGCAAGCAGCACCACGTCACCTTTCCCGCGCACGCCGTCGATGCCAGCACGTTCGAGGACGGCAAGATGTTCGATGGTTCCTCGATCACCGGCTGGAAGGGTATCAACGACTCGGACATGGTGCTGATGCCGGATCCGGCCAGCGCGATACTCGACCCGTTCACCGCGCATCCGACCCTGAACCTCGTCTGCGACGTGCTTGAACCGTCGACCATGCAGGCGTATTCGCGCTGTCCGCGCTCGATCGCGCGTCGCGCCGAGGCCTACCTGAAGTCGACCGGCGTTGCCGACACCGCGTTCTTCGGTCCCGAACCGGAATTCTTCATCTTCGACTCGGTGCGCTGGAGCAACGACATGCGCGGCGCCTCGTTCGAGATCGAATCCGAGGAAGCGGCGTGGAGTTCCAACCGCGAATTCGAAGGCGGCAATTCCGGCCATCGCCCGGGCGTGAAGGGCGGCTATTTCCCGGTCGCGCCGGTGGATTCGCTCGGCGATCTGCGCGGCGAGATGTGCAAGATCCTCGAGCAGGTCGGCCTGACCGTCGAAGTGCATCATCACGAAGTCGCCACCGCCGGCCAGTGCGAGATCGGCACCAAGTTCAGCACGCTGGTGCACAAGGGCGACGAAATGCTCACGCTCAAGTACGTGATCAAGAACGTCGCGCATGCGCACGGCAAGACGGTAACCTTCATGCCCAAGCCCATCGTCGGCGACAACGGTTCCGGCATGCACGTGCACCAGAGCCTGGCCAAGGGCGGCACCAACCTGTTCGCCGGCGATCTGTACGGCGGCTTGTCGCAGACCGCGCTGTATTACATCGGCGGCATCTTCAAACATGCGCGCGCGATCAATGCCTTCACCAATTCCACGACCAACAGCTACAAGCGCCTGGTGCCGGGCTTCGAAGCGCCGGTGATGCTGGCGTATTCGGCCCGCAACCGCTCGGCAAGCTGTCGCATTCCGTTCGTGCATTCGCCCAAGGCACGACGCATCGAGGTGCGCTTTCCCGACCCGATGAACTCCGGCTACCTCGCCTTCACCGCGCTGATGATGGCGGGCCTCGACGGCATCCTGAACAAGGTCGATCCGGGCGCACCGATGGACAAGGATCTGTACGACCTGCCGCCGGAAGAGGAAAAGAACATCCCGCAGGTGTGTTCGAGCCTGGATCAGGCGCTCGAAGCGTTGCACAAGGATCGTGCGTTCCTGAAGGCCGGCGGCGTGTTCAGCGACGACTTCATCGATGCCTACATCGAAACCAAGCTCGCCGAAGTCACGCGCTTCCGGGCGGCGACTCACCCTGTGGAGTTCGCGATGTACTACAGCCTCTGACCCACGCTTCGCGACGGTGCCTGCGCGTAGCAGGTACCGTCAGCCGCGCTGGTGCGCGGCTTCGGCCAGGCGCTTGAACTCGCGCATGCGTTTCAGCCACAGCTCGTTGTGTTCGACGTCGCGCTCAATCTGCGGGTTTGGAATCGTGCTGAACGGAATACGCATCGGCGCGGCTTCGAGCGCACCTTGCATACTGCCGAAATACAGGGTGTTGCCGCCGTAGCGCTGGTTGATGCGATCGAGCACGCCGCTCACCGCGCGGCTCTTTGTCTCGTTCACGAACAACGAGCCGGTGCTTGCGTCGCGCGGCTGCAGGCGGTGCAAGGTCACGCCCACGGCCAACGGCACCGGTTTGCCGCCGCGCAGCGGCAGTCGCAACGTGTGCCGATCACGCTGTTCGAGCGCATGCGCGAGCTGGCGCAGGAACTCGCGGCTGTCATCGGTTGCGTCGAAGCGGACTTCGCCATGCCAGGCGTCGGCGCCGAGATGGCGCACGCGCACCGTCAGGGCTTGCGCGACGTAGCCTTCGTGGCGCAACCGCATCGCCGCCTTGACCAGCAATTTCTTCAGCACTGCGCGCGCGCCAGCCGGCGTGCGCCATTCCGGACCGAGCACATGCGAGTGACCGAGGCTGGCACGCACGGATTCGCGATGCGTCTGCCACTGCCCGTGCAGCGCATCGAAGAAGCGTTCGCCTTCGATGCCGCCCCAGATTTCGCGCATCGCGGCCGCATTCAGCGCGCATAACTGCGCGACGGTACGGATGCCGCCCGCGTGCAGGCGCTGCTCCATGTTGGGACCGATGCCGCACAGGTCGGACAATTCCAGCCGATGCAGTGCGTGCGGCAGATCGCTTTCTTCCAGCACGACCAGACCATCGGGTTTTTGCATGTCGGTCGCGGTCTTGGACAGGAAATGATTCGGCGCGATGCCGACCGAGCAACGCAGCCAGTCGCCGACGCCGCGCACGGCCGCCTTGATGTTGCGCGCAATGGCGACGGCATTCGCGCGCACGCGCTCGCGTCCGAGCAGTTCACAGGCGACTTCATCGATCGAGCCGACGTAATCGATCGGAATGCAGGTTTCGATCGCGTCCTTCAAACGATGGTGGTATTCGACGTACAACGAGGGCTGCGCCGGCACGATCGCGATATGCGGACACAGCTTGCGCGCCTCGCGCACGAGCGTGCCGGTGCGCACGCCGAAAGTCTTGGCCTCGACGCTGGCGGCGATGCAGCAGGTCGTTTCGGCCATGACCGGCGCGACGCCGACCGGCCGCCCGCGCAGCGCCGGATCGACCTGTTGCTCGACTGAGGCGAAATAGGAATTGAAGTCGACGAAGAGGCTGCGCAGGCTCATGGCACGGTTCCGGCGGACGCGTGCCGGGAGTTGAGGCTACTCCGATCTCAGGAATGGCGACATGGATATTTCTGCACTAAAATGGTGCAATGCCTGCCGTCGAAATCCTGCCGAGGGTTCCCGTCGATACCGTCGCCCTGATCGACCAGATGGCGACGGGTATCGCCGTGCTCGACGGGGATCTGCGCTTCGTCCAGGCCAACGCTGCCTTCGTCGAGCTGACGGGGCTCGTGCGCTGGCGCGGCTGTCCGCTGGAAGTGTTGGGAGAACCGGCCGGCGTGCTGACGGCGTTGATCGAGCGCGCGCAGGCTATGCAGGCGCCGTCAATGCTGCGCGGCCTGGAAATTTTCGCGCGTTCTGCATCCGTTCGCGTCGATATAACCGCCGCACAGTGCGCTGCCGGCGTGCTGCTGGAGATGCACGCGCTGAATCCGCATGACGCGCCGCAGGCGCCGGCGCAAATCTCGCAAAGCCTGCGCGGACTCGCGCACGAGGTGAAGAATCCACTCGCCGGCCTGCGCGGGGCGGCGCAACTGCTGCAACGCCGCGCCGCCGATGCGGACCAACGGCGCCTGGCGGACCTCATCATCACCGAGGCGGACCGCCTCGGCGCCTTGACGGACCGCCTGCTGCATCCGGCCGGCAAGCCGCATCTGGCCGTGGTGAACCTGCACGAAGTCGCCGAGCGTGCACGCGCGTTGATCGCCATCGAGGCTGCACCGGAGGTTCGGTTCGAACGCGATTACGACCCGAGCCTGCCGGCTTTTCGCGGCGACGCCGACCGCCTGCTGCAATTGCTGTTGAATCTGTTGGGCAATGCCTTGCAGGCCGGCGCGACGCAGATTCAACTGCGCACGCGTGCGGAAAATGGCGCTATCGTCAATGGCAAAGCGCTGCGCCTCGCGTTGCGCCTGGACGTAATCGACAACGGTTCCGGCGTGCCGGACGCTTTGCGTGAAACCCTGTTCGCGCCGCTGGTATCCGGGCGCGCGGACGGCACGGGACTCGGCCTGGCGCTGGCGCGCGAAATCTCGACCGAACACGGCGGGCAACTGGATTTCCGCAGCCGTCCCGGCAACACCGTGTTTACGCTGCTGCTGCCGTTGGAACGGGAGACAGCGCGTGTCTGAGATCTGGATCGCCGACGATGATGCGTCCATCCGGTTCGTACTCGGCGAAACCCTGCGCGAGGACGGAGCGACCGTGCGCGAATTCGCCAACGCCGAGGACTTGCTCGCCGCGCTGGAAAAAGATGCGCCTGCCGTGGTCGTGAGCGACGTGCGCATGCCCGGCGTGAGCGGCCTGAAGTTGCTGGACGAGATCAACGCACGCGGCCTGCATCTGCCGGTGATCGTGATGAGTGCGTTCACCGACGTGGCTTCCACCGCCGCCGCGTATCGCAACGGCGCGTTCGACTACCTGCCGAAACCTTTCGATCTGGATCAGGTGCGCGCGGCGGTGGAACGCGCGCTGGCGCAGACCCGGCCACCGCCCGCGCCGTTGCCGGCGACCGAAGCGGAAGCCGAGCTGATCGGCAGCGCGCCGACGATGCGCGAGTTGTTTCGCAGCATCGGCCGCGTCGCGGCGACGAATCTCAACGTACTGATCACCGGCGAAACCGGTACCGGTAAGGAGCTCGTCGCGCGCGCCCTGCACCGGCACAGTGCGCGCGCGACGCGGCCGTTCGTGGCGATGAACACGGCAGCGATTCCATCAGAACTGCTCGAATCGGAACTGTTCGGCCACGAAGCCGGCGCGTTCACCGGCGCGCTCAAGCGCCATCCGGGCCGTTTCGAGCAGGCCGAAGGCGGCACGCTGTTCCTGGACGAAATCGGCGACATGCCGCTGGCCTTGCAGACGCGCCTGCTGCGCGTGCTCGCGCAGGGCGAGTTCTACCGCGTCGGCGGACGCGAGCTGATCCGCGCCGATGTGCGCGTGATCGCGGCCACGCATCAGGACCTCAATGCGAAAGTCGAGGCCGGGCAATTCCGCGCCGACTTGCTGCACCGCCTCGATGTCGTGCGCCTGCACCTGCCGACGTTAAGCGAGCGCCGCGAGGATATTCCCCTGCTGGCCGCGCGCTTTCTCGCCCGCGCCGCTGCGGATATGCGACTGGATGCCAAAAACTTTTCTCCGGCGGCGCTTGGCGCGCTGGCGCAGATGGCATGGCCGGGCAATGTGCGGCAGCTCGAAAACCTGTGCCGGCGCCTGGCGGTGATGGCGCCGGGGCGCGAGATTCGTGTCTCCGATTTGCCGGAAACCGATGAAGCGGCGGCTTCGAAGTCGGCGGACTGGCGCGCGCCGTTGCGATCGGCGGTGCGCGAGCGTCTTGCGCGCGGAGAGCGAAATATCTATGCACAATTGCGCAGTGGGTTCGATCAGGCCCTGCTCGAAGCGGCGCTGGCGGAAAACGGCAACCAGCGCGGCCGTGCGGCGCAGCAACTCGGGTTGGGGCGCAACACGCTGACGCGCAAATTGGGCAGTTCACGCAAGCGAGGCAAACGATGACCGATGTCGTTGAGGTTCGGGTGCGCGCCGCGCATGCGGATGATTGCGAAATCCTGGCCGCGTTCAATGCGGAAATGGCCATCGAGACGGAAGCCAAGACGCTCGATCCGGCGACATTGCGCGCCGGCGTCGGGCGCGTGCTCACGGAGCCGGCGCGCGGATTTTATCTGGTCGCTGAAATCGATGGCGTGGTCGCCGGTTGTCTGATGGTCACGTTCGAGTGGAGCGACTGGCGCAACGGCGACTGGTGGTGGCTGCAAAGCGTTTACGTCTTGCCGGAATATCGCCGGCATGGCGTATTCCGCGCGCTGTATGCAGACGTCGAACGCCGTGCGGTCGAACATGCCGATGTCGTCGGCATTCGCCTGTATGTCGAGCGCGACAACGCGCGCGCGCAGCGCACCTACGCATCGCTGGGCATGCACGAAGATCATTACCGGATGTATGCCAAGCTGTTGCGCAAGCTCACCGGGAAGGCAGCCGATGGCAATGCTTGAGCGCCTGCGCAACGCCACTGCCGACACGTTGATGCTGTTCGTGGTGCCGTGCGGCGTGGCGCTGCTGCCGTGGCGGCTGGGCTTCGCCTTGCTCAAGCGCCTGGCGCGCAGCGAACGGTTGTATCGACTCAGCGTGGACCCGGCCTGGGATGCCGCGCGCGCGCATTGCCAAGGTTGTGACGAACGCGAGTGGAAGTATCGTTTCCGCCTGTTGCGACTGGTCGACCATGCCGACGTGTATCTGGCCATGCTGCGCGGACGGCGCTGGCGTCGCCGGTATGTCGTCGAGACCGGCGATTGGCCGGTGCCTGGACCGTGCGTGTTCCTCACCTATCACTGGGGCGCGGGAAATTTCATCTGGCCGCGCCTGCGCGAACTGGGATTCGTCGCGCATTTCATCGCGCGCCGCGCATCGGGACGCGCACTGGGCATGACGCGCCTGTCATATTGGTTCGGCGACTTCCGCGCGCGCGCGCTGCGCCGCTGCGCGGGCGCCGAGCCGATCTTCACGGGTGCGAGTACCGGCGCGATCGCGCGGGCGCTGGACGCCGGCGACAGCGTCGTCGGCATGCTCGATCTTCCCGCGCGAACCGATCAACCCGCTTGCGGTCTGCCGCTGCTGGATGGGCATGTGCGTTTTCCGTTCGGCCTGGCGCGGCTGGCATCCGACAAGGGGATCCCGGTGGTCCTGCTGAGTTGCGGCCTGGATTTTTCCCGTGGGCAGCGCGATATCCGCGTCGAACTATTGCCGCCGCAGCTTTCCGCGGACGCGATCATGCTGCGCTACGCCGCGCATCTGCACTCGCGTTTGCGCGAGGCGCCGGCGGCATGGCAAATCTGGCGCGAGGCACCAGGACTGTTCGTCGCCGCGGCGAATGTTCAGGCGTTGTGACCCTTGTACAAGGTGCTGTGCGGTGCGCGCCGTTCGTGTTCGGGACGATTCGTCGTGTAGTAGTACAGGGCCAGCGATTGGCGGTAGATGCCGGCGGGTGCCGCCCACGGCTGCGGGTGGCCGTGGAAGGTGTCCGAGCGCGTGGCGAACAATACGGCACGATTGAACAGCGGCTCGACGACCCGCACGCGACGGGTGCCGCTGGTGTCCCACAATTCCAGTTCGCCGCCGTAACCGGGCTCCCAGCGCGGCGTGAGATAGATCAACAGGTTCAGGCGGCGATGCGCTTCCATCTGCGGATGCCAGTTGAAATCGGCATGGATGCCCAGATGGTCGCCTGGCCGGCTCAGGTGCAGGCCGCCGCCGGCAAGATGTGGGTCCGGCAACAGATGTTCGATGCCGGAAAGTCGCTCGAGGAAACCCACGAACGGGCCTGAATTCAGATCGTGCAAAGCCTGGCGATGCGCTGCGGGGAAGCGTTCCTCGTGCGCGCTGGCGAGCTTGACCTCTACGGTCTGGATGCCGAACCGGTCCCAGGCAACCGGATCGTCCGGCTGCGGGAAGGTGCGTGCCAGTTCCAGCGCGAGATCGGGCCGCAGGAATTCATCGATCACGATGTGCGGGTAGGGATCCGCGACGCCGAATTCCGCGTGGCGCGCTGCGGCGAGCCGCGCCAGGGTATCCAGATCGAAAACGTAAGGCATACAATACGAAGAGCGGGAAAGAAGCCATGATAGCAGCACGCTCCCGCATCCCTGATCACGGAAGGACGTTATCGTGACCACATCGCAACGCGTTGCCATCCTTGGCGGAGTCCGCATTCCGTTCTGCCGCAACAACACCGCCTACGCGGATGTCGGCAATTTCGGCATGGCGGTGAAGACGCTAGGCGCGCTGGTCGAGAAGTTCGGCCTGCACGGCGTGGAACTGGGCGACGTCGCGTTCGGCGCGGTCATCAAGCACGCCTCCGACTGGAACCTCGCGCGCGAGGCGACGCTGTCTTCGGGCCTCGCGCCGACCACGCCCGGCATCACCACGGCGCGCGCCTGCGGCACGTCGCTCGACAACGCCATCATCATCGCCAACAAGATCGCGTCCGGCCAGATCGAAGCCGGCATCGCCGGCGGCGCGGACACCACCAGCGAT
>JAICYA010000481.1 GCA_025934455.1 Rudaea sp. | reverse complement strand
CAGTCGCTGCCAGCCGCGCCGAGAAACGCTTCGGCGGCTTTCAGATTCTGCGTGAAGAACGACGACGACAGTCCCTGCGGGAACGCGTTCTGCTGCGCGATGGCTTCGTCGATGGCCTTGAATTTCATCACGTACAGGATCGGCGCGAAGGTTTCGGTCTGCACGACTGCGTCCGAATTTTTCAGGCCCGTGACGATTGTCGGCAACACGAAGTTGCCTTTACCTTCGATCGCGGCGCCGCCCGTGGCGACCTTGCCGCCGCTGGCCTTGGCTTTTTCGATCGCGCCGAGATACGCGTTCACTGCGTCGCGGCTGTTGAGCGGACCCATCAGGTTTTTCGCGTCGGTCGGGTCGCCGATCTTTTTTTCGACCTGCTTGTATGCTGCAACGAGCGTGGCGAGCACGTCGTCGAAGATGGATTCGTGCACGAACAGGCGGCGCGTGGTCGTGCAACGCTGGCCGGCCGTGCCGACCGCGCCGAACACGATCGCGGGGATCGCCAATTTCAAGTCTGCGCTGGCATCGACGATGATCGCGTTGTTGCCGCCGAGTTCGAGCAGCGAGCGGCCCATGCGCTGCGCGACGCGCTCACCGACGATGCGGCCGACACGCGTGGAACCGGTGAAGCTGATCAGCGCGATGCGCTTGTCGTCGACGAACTGCGAGGCGAGTTCGGTGCCGGCATCGTTGAACAGGAAGAAGATGTCGGGGAAGCCGCCGGACTTCAGCGCCTCGTTGCAGATGCGCACGGCGGCAATCGCGGACAGCGGGGTCTTCGGTGACGGCTTCCACAGCGTGATGTCGCCGCAGACGGCCGCGACGAACGCATTCCACGCCCACACCGCGACCGGAAAGTTGAACGCGCTGATCACGCCGATGAGGCCGAGCGGATGCCACTGCTCGTACATGCGGTGACCCGGGCGTTCGGAATGCATGGTCAGGCCATAGAGCTGGCGCGCGAGGCCAACCGCGAAGTCGCCGATGTCGATCATTTCCTGCACTTCGCCGTCGCCCTCTGGTTTGGACTTGCCCATCTCCAGAGCGACCAGTGAGCCGAGCGCATCCTTGTGCTTGCGCAGCGCATCCGCGCACAGGCGAATCGCCTCGCCGCGGCGCGGCGCGGGAGTCGTGCGCCAGGTCGCGAAGGCTTCCTGCGCACGCTTGACGATCGTCGCGTAGTCGCTTGCACTGGAGGCGTGGACTTCAGCGATGACTTCGTTGGTGCTTGGATTGATCGATTGCAGCAGGCCGGCATCGGCCGTCTTGGACCACTCGCCGTGGCCGAGGTAGGTGCCGGAATTGTCCTGGCCGAGGCCGAGGGCCTTGAGGATGGGGGTGGACATGCAAACTCCTGGAGAACGCCAAACGCATATTATAAGCGATGCCTGCGTGCGGGCGCGGCGATTGCCGCGGCGCATGAAGGTAGAATCGGCTTCCCTTACCCATCCAAGATGCCTCGATGTCCGACGACAACACCGCAGTGCCAAGCGCGCGGCGGCAGATATTCAGCGACCGCGATTTGTGGATTCTCATCGCGCTGGCCGCCGCCAAGCTGGCTTTTCACCTTGTCACGAACGGACAGTACGGATTCCATCGTGACGAATTGCAGACGATCAGCGACT
>JAICYA010000018.1 GCA_025934455.1 Rudaea sp. | reverse complement strand
GGCCGTCCTGCTGTTCGGGACTGGCGTAGCCCCGGCTGTAAACGCGCGTGGAGGTGTCGCGTCGTGCGCTTTCCTCGCCGGCTTCGATCAGGCGCGCGATGCCGAAGTCGAGCAGTTTCACCGTGCCGTCGCGCGTCACCAGCACGTTGCCCGGCTTGATGTCGCGATGCACGATCAGGTGGCTGTGCGCGTGCGCGACCGCGTCGAGCATGGCGTCGAACAGCGCCAGCCGGGTGCGCAGGTCCGGCGCCTGCTGCGCGACGTAATGCAGCAGGGGCAGGCCATCGACGTATTCGATCGCGAGCCAGGGCTGGCCGTCGTCGGTTTCGCCGCCGTCGAGCAGGTGCGCGATGTTGGGATGATCCAGGCCCGCCAGGATCTGGCGCTCCTGGCGCAGTCGGCGCGAGGACTCCTGCGTCGGAAACCCGCGCAGCAGCTTGATCGCGACCTGGCGGGTGAACTGGCCATCCGCGCGCTCGGCGAGGAAAACCGTGCCCATGCCGCCGGCGCCGAGTTCGCGCAGCAGGCGGTACGGACCGAGCCGCCCGGCACGCGTTGCCGGCGTCGCGGCGGCGCTGCCGGCAATCACCTGCGGCAGGACATCATCGTCCTCGGCGTCGGCGTCGAGCATGCGCGCCAGGCGCGCGCGCGCGTCCGCATCCAGCGCGAGCGCGGCCAGCGCCTGCCCGCGCTCGCTGTCGGGCAAGGCCAGCAGGCGCTCGAAATGTGGTGCGAGCGAAGCCAGCGACGTCATGGGTCATGCCGCCAATGCGCTGCGCAGCCAGGCGCGAGCAAGGCGCAGGTCGTTATCGATGGTCGCTTCGGAGAGTTCAAGGCTGGCGGCGGCCTCGGCACGGCTGAAGCCGCCAAAGTAGATGAGTTCGACGATCTGCGCGCGGCGTGCGTCGAACTGCAGCAGTTCGCGCAGCGCATCGTCGAGTTGCACGAGGTGGGTGTCGGTTTGCGGATCGGGCACGCCCAGCGCCGCCTCCAGTTCGACATGCTCGGCACCACCGCCGCGCTTGCCAGCCAGGCGCCGACGCGCCGCATCGACCAGCACCTGCCGCGTCGCCTGTGCGGCGACATGGAAGAAATGGCGGCGGTCCTGCCAGTCCGCGTCCGAGCCGAGCAGCCGCAGCAGCGCTTCGTGCGCGACTTCGGTGGTGCTGAACGTGGCGCCGGGCGCCTGCCGCAGGGACTGCGCGGCGATCGCGCGCACGTTCGCATAAACGCGTTCGACCAGCGCCGCGCGCGCGGTCGCGTCGCCGCCGCGCCAGGCGACGATCAGTTGCGTCAGGTCGTGATCGTCGGCCGCGTGCGTCGCCGTGCTGTTTGCTGCAGGCTGGCCGTGAGGTTCCAGCGGCTGATTCATGGTGTCCCCAAACACTGCGCGCCGATCATAGCGCAATGCGCGCCGCGCGGTGCCCGGCAAACCCGATCACACCCAGTCGCGCGGCTTGAGGTAATCGGCAAGCCGCGCTTCCGGCGATCCCGCCGCCGGTGCGTAGGCGTATTCGAAGCGAACGCGCGGCGGCAGCGACATCAAGATCGACTCGGCGCGACCGCCCGACTGCAGGCCGAACAAGGTGCCGCGGTCGTAGACCAGGTTGAATTCCACGTAACGGCCGCGCCGGTAGAGCTGGAATTCGCGCTCGCGCTCGCCGAACGGGGTACTTTTGCGTTTCTCCACGAGGGGCAGATAGGCATCGAGGAAGCCATCGCCGACCGCGCGCTGGAAGGCGAAGCAGCGCTCGAAGCCCCGTTCGTTCAGGTCGTCAAAGAACAGGCCGCCGACACCGCGCGTCTCGTCGCGGTGCTTGAGGTAAAAATATTCGTCGCACCACTTTTTATACTTCGGATAGACGTCCGCGCCGAACGGCGCGCACAGGTCGCGCGCCACCGTGTGCCAGTGCACGACGTCCGCGTCGAACGGGTAGTACGGCGTGAGATCGAAACCGCCACCGAACCACCACACCGGTTCGGCGCCCGGCGGGCGCGCCTCGAACCAGCGCACGTTCAGATGCGTGGTCGGCACATACGGGTTGCGCGGATGCAGCACCAGCGACACGCCGAGCGCGGTCCACGCCGCGCCCGCGAGTTGCGGACGCTGCGCGGTCGCGGCCGGGGGCAGGCGCGTGCCTTCGACTTGCGAAAAGTTCACGCCGGCCTGCTCGAACACCGCGCCGTTCTTGAGCACGCGCGTGCGTCCGCCGCCACGCAGATGGTTGCCTCGCAGATCGGCGCCGGTGGGCGGGCGCGTCCAGGCGTCTTCCACGAAACGCGCACCGCCGTCGGCGGTTTCCAGCGCCGCGCAGATGCGGTCCTGCAAATCGCGCAGGTAGGCTTCGACGTCAGCGCTGCGTTCGCGCATCGTGCTGTCCTTGTTCGATGAAATGACACCGCCGTGCGCGGCTCCGTCATGGTAGCAAACGCGCCGCGGCGCATTGCTATACTTTCGCCCCGTTGCAGATTTTTCGTCCGCGCGTGTCTCACCGCATCGTTCCGCTCGCGATCACCGCTTACACCGTCACCTGCGCCGCCGGCAGCGGGCGGGATGCGTTCGCGCGCGCGCTGCAATCGCGCGCATCGGGCCTGCGCGAAAACGATTTTGCGGATTGGCCGCTGCCGTGCTGGATCGGCCGCGTCGCCGGCGTCGAGGCCGCGCCGCTGCCGGCGGCGTGGGCCGCGTGGGAATCGCGCAATCATCGCCTTGCCTGGATCGCGCTGAACGAAGACGGATTCCGCGAACGCGCGCTCGCCGCTATCGAACGCTACGGCGCTGCGCGCGTGGCGTTGATCCTGGGAACCTCGACGTCGAGCATCGGCGAAACCGAGCGTGCCTACCGTGAACTCGGCGTCGATGGCCGTTTCGATCCGTCGCAGTGTGTTAGTCGCGTGCACGAAACGCACGCGCTCGGCGCTTTCGTGCAACAGGCGCTGGGGCTGGAAGGCCCGTGCCTGACCATCGCCACGGCCTGTTCGTCCAGCGCCAAGGTGTTCGCCAGCGCGCAGCGCCTGATCCATGCAGGGCTGGTCGATGCCGCCATCGTCGGCGGCGCGGACACGTTGTGCGGCAGCGTTCTGTACGGCTTCAACGCGCTGGAACTGGTGTCGCGCGAGCCGTGCCGACCCTTCGACGCGGCCCGTTCCGGGCTGTCGCTCGGCGAGGCGGCCGGCTTCGCGTTGCTTGAAAATATACAAGTGGACAAATCCGCGCCGCGCCTGCTCGGTTATGGCGAGTCGGCCGACGCACACCACATGTCGGCGCCGCATCCGCAGGGCCTTGGCGCCGAACAGGCGATGCGCGAGGCGCTGGCACGTGCGGGCATTGCGGCGGGCGAGGTCGACTACATTAACCTGCACGGCACGGCGAGCCGGCAGAACGACGAGGTGGAGGCACTGTTGGTTGCGCGCCTGTTCCCGGCGAACACGCACGCGAGTTCGACCAAGGGCTGGACCGGGCACACGCTTGGCGCCGCCGGCATCGTCGAGGCCGTCGTCGCCTTGCTGGCGCTGGAGCGCGGTTTCGCCCCCGGCACGCTGAACGCACGCAATCTCGATCCGGCCTGCGGCCCGCAGATCCGCATCGACAATGCGCAGTGCGCAGTGCGCGTGGCGTTGTCCAACTCGTTCGGCTTCGGCGGCAACAACTGCTGCCTCGCATTCGCGGCAGGCACGGCATGAGCGTCGTGCTGGACATCGGTATCGAAGGCATCGGCGTGTGGGCGCCGGAGTTGCCGGACTGGCTGGCCGCGCAAAGTATGTTTGTGGAAAACGCATCCAGCCTCGCCGCGCCCCCGGCGCGGCCCGCCGCAACAGTGCTCGCACCGGGCGAACGCCGGCGTGCGCCGGAATCGGTACTGATCGCCGTCGAGGCCGCGCAGCAGGCCTGCACGATGGCGCATCGCGAAGCACGTGAACTGCCACACGTTTTCGCTTCGGCCTATGGCGATCTTGCGATCAACGATTACCTGTGCGCGACGCTGGCGCGAGCACCGGGCGAGGTGTCGCCGACGAAATTCCACAATTCCGTGCATAACGCGCCGGCCGGTTACTGGGCGATCGCCAGCGGTTGCACGCGCGCGTCCACGGCGGTGAGCGCCGGCGCGTCGAGTTTTGGTGCGGGTCTTCTGGAAGCGGCAGTGCGCGTCTGCGGCGAATCCGAACCGGTTTTGCTGGCCGCCTACGACGTCGCGGCCTGCGGACCGCTGCGCGACACGATCGCCAGCCGCAGCGTGTTCGCGTCGGCATTCGTGCTCGCGCCGTGGTCGCCGCGCGCCGTTGCCCGCGCGCGGCTGCAAGTCGGCGCCGGAGCGGCCACGCTTGCGCCGCTGCCATCGCTCCTGCACGCTAGCCACACGGGCAATCCTGCCGCGGCGAGCCTGCCGTTGTTGGTAGCGTTGGCGCGGCGCGAACCCGTCTCGTTGCGCATCGCCGCGGCGCCGTCGCTGCATCTGAACCTGGAGATTTCGTTTTGACCGAACTGAAAGACCGCTGCGCCGTGGTGGTGATTCCGGCGCTGAACGAGGAACGTGCGATCCGCGCGGTTGCGCAGGACGCGCTGGCGCACTGTGGAAAAGTGATCATTGTGGACGACGGCTCCAGCGACGGCACCGGCGCGGCGATCGCGGACCTGCCGGTCGAATGCATCCGCCACGATGCGCCGCAGGGCAAGGCCAGCGCGTTGCTGGACGGTTTCCGCCGCGCGCTGGAACTCGGCGCGGCCGGCGTGCTGACGATGGATGGCGACGGCCAGCATGCCGCCGCCGACCTGCCGCGCCTGCTTGCCGCGGCGGAAAAATATCCGGGCCGCATCGTCATCGGCGCGCGCCTGCAGGGCCGCGATGCGACGCCGGGCAAGAACCGCTTCGGCAACCGGCAGGCGGATTTCTGGGTGTCCTGGGCCTGCGGCGCGCCGGTGGTCGATTCGCAGAGCGGCCAACGCTTTTACCCGCGCGCGGCGGTGGAACTGGCGTTGCGCCTGCCGCATGGCGGTTTCGTGTTCGAGAGCGAAATCCTGATCGAGGCGGCGCGGCACGGCATGCACACCGTGTCGGTGCCGATCATGGCGCGTTACGCCGACGACCGGCGTGCCAGCCACTTCAAGCCGTTTCGCGACGTCAGCAAGATCACCGGCATGATCTCTTGGCGCCTGATTCGCGGCGGCATGATGCTGCCGTCGCTGTGGCGGTCGTGCACCCGGTCGCCGGTGATTGCCAGCGAAGTCTGAATCAGTTTTTCAAGAATTGCTGGGTGTATTCCGGTTTCTGTTCGCGTGCGAGCAACTCGCGCAGGCCTTCCGCCGGCGTGATTTCCTCGCGCAGCACGCGCTGCACGCCAGAGGCGATGGGCAAGTCGAGCGCGTGCGCCTGTGCCAGGCGCAGGATCGTATCGGCGGTTTCCACGCTTTCGACGACTTGGCCGATTTCTGCGACGGCCTGCTTGAGGCCGACGCCGCGGCCCAGCGCAAGGCCGAGACGCCGGTTGCGCGACAGGTCGCCGGTGCAGGTAAGGACGAGGTCGCCGAGTCCGGCAAGCCCCATCAGGGTTTCCGCGCGCGCGCCGAGCGCGGCGCCCAGGCGCAGCATTTCGTTGAGGCCGCGTGTGATCAGGCCCGCGCGTGCGTTCAATCCCAGGTTCATGCCGTCGGCGACGCCGGTCGCCACCGCGAGCACGTTTTTCATCGCGCCGCCGAGTTCGGCGCCGATCATGTCGGAGCCAGTGTAGGCGCGAAAACGCGGGCTGTGCAGCAAGTCCGCAATGCGCTGCGCGAAGTCGGCGTCGGCCGAATGCACGGTCACCGCGGTCGGCAGTCCTTGCGCGACTTCGCGTGCGAACGAGGGTCCGGTGACGATCGCGGCCGGTGCGGCGGGCAGGCGTTCGGCGGCGATCTCGTGCAGGAAGCGCCCCGATGTCGGATCGAAACCCTTGGTCGCCCAAACGAGGCCAGCGCCGGCCAGGAAGTGCGGCGCGATCGCTTCGAGCAGTCCGGCAAAGGCGTGGCTCGGCGTGACAATCAGCACGACATTCGCGCTGCGAACGGCAGCGGCCAGATCGGCGCTCAGGGTCAGCGCCGCGGGCAATTCAAGGTCGGGAAGGTAGCGCGTGTTGCGGCGCGTGTCGGCCATGCGCGCCATCGCCTGCACGTCGCGGCCGCACAACGTGGTCGGCACGCCATTGCGCGCGAGCACGGCGGCCAGCGCCGTGCCCCACGAGCCGGCGCCGAGTACGGCGACGGAAGGTTCAGCACCCATATTTAAAAAGTGCGGACACGGATGTCCGCTTTGTGATTTTCGCAATCATGGATGATTGCAAAAGTTACTCACGCGTTCGGCTGCGCGCCTTCGGCACGACGGCGCATCTGTTCGTCGTAGAGCGCCTCGAAATTGATCGGCTGCAGCAGGAAGGGCGGGAAACCGCCGTCCTGGATCATGTTCGCCACGGCGGTGCGCGCGTAGGGGAACAGCACGTTCGGGCAGAACGTGGCCAGCACCATGTCGCGGTTGGCCTGGTCGAATCCGGCCACGCCGAAAATGCCGGCCTGCTGCACTTCGGCCAGGTACGCGGTCTTTTCGGCGAGCTTGCAGGTCACGGTGACGGTCAGCACGACTTCGTAGACGCTGTCCCCCAACGTGCCGACCTGCTGCTGCAGGTTGAGCTGGACCTGCGACTGGCCCTGTTCCTGGAAGATGTGCGGGGCGCCGGGTACTTCGAACGAGGCGTCCTTGATGTAGACCTTCTGCAGCGACAACTGTGCGCCGGCGGCGGGGGTGGCTTGGGTGATTTCGTCGGCCATGGAGAACTCCGAATGCTTTGCGGGGAAAAAGGGCGCGGATTATCCCATGCGGCGTGAATCAACGCGAGTTTTTACTTGCTACCCTTGGCTGTCGGCAGCGCCGCTTCGCGCCATGCGCCCATGCCGCCGCCGAGCACGAAGACCTTGGCGAACCCGGCCTTGACCAGGCGCGCGGCGGCCTGCGCCGAAGTCGCGCCGGTCTTGCACACCAGCGCCACGGGCAATTCCTTGACCTTGGCCAGTTCCTTGTTTTCCGGATCGAACTGGCTCATCGCGACGTGGCGCGCGCCGGCGATATGGCCTTTCTCGAAATCGGCCGCACTGGACAAATCCACCAGCAGCGGATTTTCGCGGTTGATGAGCAGGGTCAGCGCGCCGGGGGTGAGTTCGCGGAAACCGCGGAAACGGCGCGCGACTTCATTGCCAATGATCGCCGCAATCAAGCCGGCGAAGGCCAGCGCGAGAAAAACATGGTGGGCCAGGAATTCCGGCAGACGTTGCAGAAACAGCGACATGGCGTGGCGCACACGGGGAAAGGCCGCGGATTATGCGGCAGCGCGCCGGTCCATGCCAGCGTTACGGCGTCGAATGCTGGGTGATGTCGGGTAGTCCCGACACCAGCAACCAGTGCTTCGTCTTCTCGTTGTAGCGCCACAACTGGTTGTCGACGATGCCGCGCTCGACCTGGGTATTGACGTTGACCAGGCTGATCTTGACCACCTGGCGCACCTCGTGCGGGCCGGCCGGCACCGGCGGCTGCTCGATGTAGGACGCGAAATGGATTTGCTTGTAGCGGTCGATGTCGAGCTGGCTCAGCGGATGTTTCTTCAGGGTTTCCGGATCGACGAACGGAACCGCCTGATTGATGTCGCCCCAGCGGATCGCGTTCGCGTACGCGTTCAAGGTCAACTCCAGCGCGCGGCTTTCCGATTGCGCGGTCATCGCCGTGCAACCGGCGAGCAGGACGAATCCGCAGGCGAGCAGGATGGTGCGCATGGTCGTTACTCCGGCGGCGACCGCGGCATTGTGCCGCAAATCGCGCGTCGATTCAGGGTTTGGAAATCGCCACGAAGCGCGCTTGCAGCGTGCACGCGTCCGCACCGTCGGCGAGCGGTACGCGGCAATCCACGCTCACGCGCGCGCGTCCGCGCGCAGCGAGCGCGGCCGTGAACGTTTCCCAGGATTCGCCTTCGGCCAGCCGCGCTTGCACGGTGAAATCGTCCCACACCGGTGCAAGATAGCGCACGGCGCTGTCCTGCACGTAGACGTCGCATGCGCTGCCGAGCGCGCGCAGCTTGAGCACGATCAGGCCCCAGCCGGCCAGGGTGAGCAGGCTCACCAGGCTGCCGCCGAACGCGCAACCCTTGTCGTTGATGTTCGGCGCGAGCGGTGCGGCGATGGTGAGGTGATCGCCGTCGTAGTCGCGCAGGCGCAACTGCATGGCGCGCGCTAGCGGGATTTGCGCGAGTATGGCGGCTTCGAGCGTGCGGATCGCGTCGGACATGGCCGCGCAGTGTGCGCAGGTCGCGGCATTCGTTCAAGTCCGTTAGCATGCCAACATGCCGGAAGCGAGACTCATCGAACGCAGTGGCCCTCTCGCCGGCGCGAGCGTGATCGTGACTCGGCCTGCCGCGTCCGCGGGACCGCTGCGGCGGCGCATCCGCACACTCGGCGGCGAACCCATCGGCCTGCCCGGCAGCAGGCTGCGCGCGGCGCCGGACCGCGCGGCGATCCGCACGGCGCTGATGACCGTGCGCGCTGCGGATGTCGCGATTTTCGTCAGTCCTGCCGCGGTGAAATTCGCATTCGCCGCGCTGCCGAAAATGCACTTTTCCCGCACGACGCGCGTGTGCGCGGTCGGTGCCGCGACCGCACGCGCCCTGCAGCGTCGCGGCATCCGCAATGTGACATGGCCGCGCGAACGGCAGGACAGCGAAGGTCTGTTGGCGCTGCCGGAACTGGGCAACTTGCGCGGTCGCCGCGTCGCCCTGGTCGGTGCGCCCGGCGGCCGCGAACTTCTGGCACAGACGCTGCGCGACCGGCGCGCGCGGCTGACGCGCATCGAGGTCTATCGCCGTGAAACCCCGCGTTATTCCGCGCGCCAGCTCGCGGCTCTGGAACAGTCTCCGGCACCTTTGCTGCTGCTCGTTTCCAGCGCCGAAGCGCTGGCCAACCTGCGCGCTGCGCTGCCACTGCAGCTGTTCGCGCGGCTGGCGGCGGGCGAGATCGTGGTCAGCAGCGAGCGCCTCGCCGCACTCGCACGCGCCAGCCTGTTCGCGAACGTGCACGTCGCTGCCGGACCCGCGCCGGCGGACTTGCTGAACGTGGCCACTGCGGCACTGGCGCGGCATCGCCTCTGAATGCACGTTTCGCGTTAGGATGGAAGCATGGACGAGTCCGCCAGTATCGCATCGGAAACCCCGCGCCGGCGTCGCGCGCCACTCGTCATCCTGCTTGTGCTGCTCGTTGCCGCCGCAGCTGCGGCCGCGTGGTGGCATTTCGCGCCCCCGCGTGTGGACACGGCCGCGCAGGTCGGCGTCTTGCAGGCGCAGGTGGAGAATCTCGAACACGGCATCGCGCGCATTCGCGGCAATACGGACACGTTCCGCGCGCGCCTGGACGACGGCGACAAGGTCGACGCCTCGGTGCGCCAGCAACTGCTCGCGCTCGGCCAGCGCGTGCAACTGGCCGAGGACGCGGTGGCGAATCTCGCCGACCGGCGCCTGGCCGGCCACGATGCACTGGCCCTGGACGAAGCCGAATTGCTGCTCAATCTTGGCGGCGAACGCTACACCTTGTTCCACGACGCAACCGCGGCGATAGCGGCTTACCGCCTGGCCGACGCAGCCCTGGCCGAAGTCGACGATGCGGCGTTTTCCACCGTGCGCCAGAGCATCGCTGGTGAAATCGTCGCACTGAACGATTTGCACGCGGCCGATCCGCAAGTGCTGGTGGTGCGCCTTTCGCACCTGCGCGCGCAGGTGCCGGAACTGGCGCGGGGCGGCAGTTTGCCGCCGCCCGCGCCGGCCGCCGCGAACGAATCGTGGCTCGCGCGTCTGTTCGGCACGTTCGTGCGCGTAAGCCACGACACCGACACGGTGCAGGCGCAGTCCGAGGTGCGCGATATTTCCCTGGCCCGCGACCTGGCCGTGCTCGATCTGCGCGCCGCGCAGGCGGCGGCGCTGGCGCGCGACGATGCCGGCTTCCGCGCCGCGCTGGCCGAAGCACGCACGCAAATCGCCACCTCTTTCGATACGCAGGCCGCGCAGACCGCGGCAGTGTTGAAAGAACTCGATGCGCTGGCACAGGCCGAGCTCGCGCCGCCGGTGCCTGGCGTGCTCGGCACGGCGCTGCGCGAACTGCGCAACTTGCGCGCGACGCATGCTCTGGCCGCGGCGAAGACAGCGGGCAAACACGACGAGGCGAAAAAGTGAAACCGTGGATCATCTTGCTGGTACTTGTCGTCGTGGCGGCGGCGGCCGTCTTCGGTTGGCAGGCGCTGGCCGTCGACCCCGGCTTGCTCTCGATCCGCCTCGGCCGTACCCATATCGAAACCACGCTGGTCTTCGCGATACTCGTCCTGCTCGCCGCATGGATTGTGCTCGGTTTGCTCTGGCGCGGACTGCGCTGGCCGTTGCGCGCGTGGAAATCACGCAGCCAGCGCCGTGGCCGCGAACGTTTCGCCACGGGCCTGACCGCGCTGGTCGAAGGCGATCATCGGCGCGCCCTGCGTGCGCTGGAAAAAGCCTCGCACCATCCTGAATTGCACGCGCCGGCCCTGCTCGCGACCGCACGCGCGGCGCACGCACGCGGCGATGCAGAGCGTACCGAGGCGGCGCTGGATGAAGCGGCTGCGCATGCTCCGGCGGCGGCGCTCGCCCTACGCGCACAGTTCCTGCTCGAGTACGGCAACGCCGAGGCGGCGCTCGCCCTGCTCAAACCGGCCGCCGACCAGAACGACCTGCCGCCGGTCGGCTGGCGCCTGCTTGCCGAAGCCGCGCTGCTGACCGGGGACAGCGCGCTTGCCCTGCGCGCGGTGGATGCGCTCGCCACGAGCGACGCGCTGACCCCCGAAGCGCTGGTCGCGCTGCGCGCGCGCGTGCTCGCCGCCGCCCTCGCGGTAGCACCGGATAGTGAAGCATTGGCTGAATTGTGGTCGGGATTGCCGCGTGCGCAGCGTGCCATGCCCGAGGCGATCGCGGCTTATGCGCGGCGCGCCGCCGCGCTCGGCCAGCCGCTGGCGGCGATGGACGAGATCGAATCGGCATTGCGCAAGCAATGGTCCGAGCGCCTCGCCGCGGTCTGGGGCCAGCTCGGGCCGGCGCATGCGGATACACGCCTGGCGCGTGCCGAAGGCTGGCTCAGCGCGCAGCCGGACAGTCCTGCCCTGCTGCTCACGCTCGGGCGCTTGTGCGTGCAGGGCAAGCTCTGGGGCAAGGCACGCGAGTACCTGGAGCGCGGCCTGGCGCTTTCGCCGTCGGCGCCGTTGTGGGAGACGCTCGGCGATTGCATGACCGGGCAGGGCAACGCCGCGAACGCGGCGGTGTGCTACCGCAACGCGCTGCGCATCGCGCGCGGCGAAGCGACGCAGGAGTTGTCCGACGCGGCGCGTGCGCCACTGGATACGCGCGCCAGCATCGCCGAAGAGCGCGATGCGCATGGCATGCCCAGACTGGCGATTCCGAAAGAGAGTTGAACTCGTGCAAAGCAGACCTTTCAGGCCGGGCACGCCGACGACAGGCCGATAAGAAGAGGAGAGAGCAATGAGCAAGGCAATGCGTTTTTTTGTGACGCTTTTGGTTATGTCTTTCCCGCTGCTCGCGGCGGGCGCGCCGGGAGCCAGCCGCTATCTCTTCGTATGGGCAATGCAAGCCAAGCATCCTCTTGCCACGGTCATGGAGATGACGCCAGCCGACATTCCCGCACGGCGCAGCGGGTTGGGGTTGGGCAAGGATTTCCTGGCGGTTTTCGACGTCGGCTCCGGATCGTCGTTTGGCAAACTCGTCGCGCTGCTACCGGTCGGTGACGCAGTACAGGCGCATCACACGAACTACGCGATGCCTGCAAACGAAATTCTTTATGCCAACGACTGGCTCGCGAACAGCACCTACGTCTTCGACCTGCATGATCCCGTGCATCCGCGGCTTGTGCGCAAATTTGGCAACATCGGCGACTTTGGCTATCCGCACTCGTTTGCCTATCTCGCCAACGGCGATACGCTGGCGACCTTTCAGTATTCCGGCGGATACAATCACGCCGCGGGCGGGCTGGTGGAGTTCGATCCTCAAGGCAAGGTCGTGAAAACCGCCTCGGCGGCTGCGCAGGGGCATGCCAACATTCGCCCGTACAGTTTGGCCGTCGACGAGAAGCTCGACCGCGTCGTCACCGGCAGCGCGGACATGATGGGAGCACAGGTCAGCCATGTCGCGCAGGTTTGGCGACTCTCCGACCTGAAGCTGCTCAAGACCATGCCGCTGCCGAAGGCGCCAGACTGGTATTACGACACGGCGGCCGATTCGTCGGAGCCCCGCGTGCTGGCTGATGGCAAGACGGTCGTGGTACCGACTTTCAATTGCGGGTTGTTT
>JAICYA010000099.1 GCA_025934455.1 Rudaea sp. | reverse complement strand
CCGAGCGGATTCTTCGGCAGCATGCCCTGCACAGCGATCTCGATGACGCGTTCCGGATGCTTGACCAGCAGATCCTTGAGCGCGATCGACTTGATGTTGCCGATGTAGCCGGTGACGTGATGGTAGATCTTGTCGTCCATCTTGTTGCCGGTGGCAGTGATCTTCTCGGCGTTGATCACGACGAGGTAGTCGCCGGTGTCCACGTGCGGGGTGAACACGGTCTTGTGCTTGCCGCGCAGGCGGCGCGCCAGTTCGCTGGCCAGGCGGCCAAGCGTCTTGTTGCTGGCGTCGACCAGATACCAGTCGCGCTTCACCGTCTCAGCTTTCGCGCTGATCGTTTTCATGGGAATTCCTGTGCCGGAAGCGGCGTGAAACGAAAGACTTCGAAGTATAAGGGACGCTCGGGCGGGGCGCAATACTGCCCTTGACTCGAAGCCGTGCCGAGCCGGACAGTGCAGCCATGTCCACGATCCTCGTTTTCGGCGCCAGCGGAGCGATCGGCCGCTTCGTCCTGCCCCTGCTCGCGACGGATCATCGCGTTCTGCCGGTAAGCCGCCAGGCCCGGCCGGGCTGGATATGCGCCGACCTGAACGATCCCGCCGCGACCTGGCCGGACGCCGAAATCGCGCTCAGCCTGGGCCCGCTGGACGCCTTTGCCAGCTGGCTGGAACGCAGGCCCGTGGGCGGACTGCGCCGCATCGTCGCGATGAGTTCGATGAGTGCTCAAACCAAGCGGGATTCGCCGGATCCGGCCGAGCGTGCGCTGGCGCAGCGCCTGCGCGACGCCGAGTCACGGCTGCGCGAAGCCGCCTGCGCACGCGATATCGCCTGGACGATTTTCCGTCCAACCCTGATTTACGGCGCCGGCATCGACCGCACGCTGGCGCCACTCGCGCGTTTTGCCCGGCGCTGGCGCGTGCTTCCGGTTCCGTTTGGGGCATCGGGTCTGCGCCAGCCCGTGCACGCGGCGGATCTCGCGGCCGCCTGTCGCGCCGTCATTTCCCAACCCGCGACATTCGGCAAGGACTACGAGCTGGGTGGCGGCGAACGCTTGCGATTCGACGCGATGGTCCGGCGTGTGCGCGAAGCGATTCCGGGATTCGTGCTGCCACTGCCGATTCCGCTAACCGCGCTGCACCTGCTCGCGCGACCCGCACGAATTGCGCCCGGCGCGCTGGCGCGTTTGCGCATCGACTTGATCGCCGTCAATGCGGATGCCATCCGTGAATTCGATTATTCACCGCGTCCATTCCGAGCCGGCGAAATATTGCCCCAATGAGGTTGGTATAAATGTATACGCAAATGTCGGCGCGGCCCCAATATCTGCTGCATTGCAGCAGTAAAAAGCGCGGCAGAACGGTTAAATTGGCGTTGCCAACGCTCGTTTGAACTGCCTATGATAGGCCTGCCGTTGCGCTCCCACCACTGATCAGGATTTTGTCATGCAGACCCGACTGAGTTTGCTCCTCGCCCTTTCCTCATCGCTTCTGCTGTCGGCCTGCGGCGGCGGCAGCAACGCCCCGCATGGATCCGACGCGGGCGCAAGTAACAGCGGCGGTTCGCCGGTGACCGCGGTGATTACCGCGCGCTTCGATCCGGCCAACGCCGTGGTGCCGTTTCCGACCAACCTGCTGTTGTCCGGAACCACCGACCTGACCTTGAACATTCCGGTCGCCAATCCGAACAATCTCAGCGATCCGAAAGTGGCGATGAATGCGCTCGACGGTTTTTCGACCACGGCGCCCTGGAGCACCTCGTTCAGCACCGCACCCAAACCCTCGACCATCATTCCGGGTCCCGGCGGCACGGTGCGCGTATTCCAGGTGAGCCTGACCGGACCCGGCGGCGGCGTCACCGGCATCACCCGCGAACTCAAGGCGCCGCAGGATTTCGTCGCCCTGATCTCGCCGTCGGATTCCAGCGGCCGCACCCTGGCCATCGTGCCGACGCGTCCGCTGCAGCAGCTGACCTCTTACATGGTCGTGCTGCTCGGCAATGGCGGCCAGCTCAATCCCGCACCGTCGCCGAGCATCACCGACGGCACCGGCAACGACGTGACGCCGGACACGACGTATTTCCTCGCCAAGCGCACCAGCGCGCTGTGCGTGAACGGTCAGTCCACCGACCCGCTGCTGCCCGCCTCACAGGCCTGCGCGCTCGAGCCGCTGCGCAAACTGGTCAATTCGCAGGAATTCGCTGTCGATCAGTTCGACAACGGGTCCACCGACAAGCGCATCGTGCTGTCCTGGGTCGCGACCACGCAGGCGATCACGCCGGTTATGCAGGCCGTGCAGGGCCGTATCGAGCAATCGCCGGTTGCCCAGGCGACGCTGGCGCCGACCGGCCTTGATCTTTCCAAGCTCGGCGTCGGCCTGCCGCCGGTCGCCGACATCTACATCGGCGTGCTGCCGGTTCCTTATTACCTCAGCGCCCCGGCGGCCGGCAATTGCGCGGTGACCGCCAGCGGCGCGACGCCTTGCCCGCCCTTGACCGGTTTCTGGCATGCCGCAGCGGGCGCCT
The DNA here is from genome assembly GCA_025934455.1 of Rudaea sp. The sequence continues at coordinate 4,557 of JAICYA010000099.1, read as the reverse complement.
ACGTGCCGCCGTTCAACGCCGCCGGACTCGATCCGACGTCGACCCTGGTCACGTTCGCCAATCCTTTCCCGGTGGCAACCTCCACGCAGCTGATTCCCGTACTGCTGACCGTGCCGAACGCCAATTCCGGCAAGGCCAAGCCGGCGGCCGGCTGGCCGGTCGTGATCTTCCAGCACGGCATCACGCGCAACCGCACCGACATGTTCGCGATCGCCGCGACGCTGGCTGGACAAGGCTTCGCGGTCATCGCCATCGATGCGCCGCTGCACGGCCTGACCGACAAGACCAATCCGTTCTATGTCGGCAACACGCCGTTCGCCGCGCTCGGCGCGCAGGAACGCACGTTCAACATCGACCTGCAGAACAACACGACCGGCGCGCCCGGTCCGGACGGCAAGATCGACGCGTCGGGCTCGTATTTCATCAACCTGCAGGACCTGCTGACCTCGCGCGACAACCTGCGCCAGGCCAGCGCTGACCTGATGGTGCTGACCCGCGCGATTCCGGGCGTCAGCCTGGACGGCAAGACCACCGCGTTCGACGGTTCGCGCATCGAATTCGTCGGCCAGTCGCTGGGTTCGATCATCGGCACCGCGTTCCTGGCAATGGAACCGCACGTCAATGTCGGCGTGCTCAACGTGCCCGGCGGCGGCGTCGCCGGACTCCTCGCCGGCTCACCGACGTTCGGGCCGGTCATCAATGCAGGCCTGGCGCAAGCCGGCCTGCAGCCGGGCACGCCGGACTACGCCGCCTTCCTCGGCGCCGCGCAGACCGTCGTCGATTCCGGCGATTCGATCAACTTCGCGTTCGCCACCGCGGGCAAGAGCATCCTCGCCCAGGAAGTGGTCGGCGATGCGAACCATCCGAACGACCAGGTGATCCCGAACTCGGTGGCTTCGGCGCCGACCTCCGGCACGGAGCCGCTGCTGGCCGCGCTCGGGCTGTCGAGCATCAAGGCGACGACGCAGGCCGCGAGCATCCGCGGCGTGGTGCGCTTCACCCAGGGCACGCACGGTTCGCTGCTCGATCCGACCAGTTCGCCCGCGGTCACCGCGGAAATGCAGGGCGAGATGGCGAGCATGATCGCTTCGGGCGGTCAGGCCGTGATCGTCTCGAATCCTTCCGTCATCGTCAGCCAGTAACCGGGGATAACCATCATGACCACCTACCACAACAGTGCCGTGCGTTCCCGCTTGCTGCCGCGTGGCTTGAGCCTCGGCATCGCCATGGCGTTGGCCGGCGTGGCGATTCAGCCCGCCCACGCCATCGAGTTCGGCGATCCCGATGGCTTGCATGGAACCGTGAACACGACCGTGTCCTACGGCATCGCCTACCGCACCCAGAACGCTTCCAACAGTCTCATCGGCAAGGCTCATTTCAATCCGGCGCTCGGCGCGCAGCCGCTCGGCGGTTCGGCCCAGCGCGCCGCGATCGGGCGCTGGTCGGTCAATAGCGACGATGGCGACCTCGCCTATGGCCGCTGGTCGCCGATCTCCAACGCGGTCAGTGCGAACATCGAACTCAATGTGAAGTACGGCGAGGACTGGGGCGCGTTCGTGCGCGGCTATGCCTTCTACGACGACGTGAACGACGGTCGTTACAACCTGCCCGACGCTTCCGAAAAGAGAGTCGGCAAGGACGCGAAATTCCTCGACTTCTTTCTTTGGCACAATTTCAACGTCGATGGCCACACCGGCACGGGTCGCCTTGGCCGCCAGGTGGTGAGCTGGGGCGAGAGCACGTTCATCCAGGGCGGCGTTTCCAGCGCGATCAACCCGGTCGACGTATCCAAGCTGCACGTAGCCGGCGCCGAACTCAAGCAAGCTTTCGTGCCAATCAACATGTTGTGGGGGTCCTTCAACTTCAGTGATTCGCTTTCGGCCGAAGCGTATTACCAGTTCGAGTACCAGCAAACCGATCCGGATCCGGTCGGCAGCTTCTTCTCGACGAACGACTACGCCACCATCGGCGGCCGTTACGTCATGCTCAATTTCGGCACCGTGCCGCAGCCGGTGGTCAATCCCGACCGCTACTACGACGTCTGTTACGGGCGCAACTACCAGAACAGCGACACCGGCCTGCCGCCGGCGCTGGTGCAGGCCGGCTGCTCGGCCTCATTCCCGCGTGGCCGCGACAGGTATCCGAGCGAGAGTGGCCAGTTCGGCGGCGCGCTGCGCTACATGGCGGACTGGCTGAACAACACCGAATTCGGCTTTTACGCCATCAACTACCACAGCAAGTTGCCGCTGGTGAGCGGCATCGCCGTCACGGCGCCGCCGTCCGGCGTCCTGCCCGTCGCCGGCAGCTACTTCGTCGAATACCCGAAGGACATCCGCCTGTTCGCGGTGAGCTTCAACACCCTGCTCGAAACCGGCGGCATCGCCCTGCAGGGCGAGTTGAGCTACCGGCCGAACGTCCCGCTGCAGCTGCACAGCGTCGAGTTGCTGTTCGCCGGCCTGACGCCGTTGAATCCACTGCTTCCAGCACCCGGTTTGCGTTTCGTCAGCCAGCTCGGACAGTTCGCTCCCGGACAGGAAATCCAGGGCTGGGAGCGGCACAAGATGTCGCAGCTGCAACTGACCGCGACGAAGGTGTTCGGTCCGGACAACCTGTTCCGCGCGAACCAGATCGCCCTGGTTGGCGAAGTCGGATTCGACGAGGTCTGGGATCTGCCGGGCGGACTGCGCTTCAACGGCGACGGCACCGATACCGGCGGTGGCGCAGATGTCACCACCGGCAATCTGCGCAACCCGATCACCCAGGCCAACGGTTTCGCGACCAAGTTCTCATGGGGCTACCGCATCGCGGCGCGCGGCGATTACAACAACGTGTTCGGCACGCCGTTCAACCTCTCTCCGCGCGTTGCCTTCAGCCACGACGTGGGCGGCATCTCGCCGGGGCCTGGCGGAAACTTCATTCGTGGCCGCAAAGCCATCACCGTTGGCGCCGAAGCCACCTACATCGACCGCTGGGCATTCGATCTCGCCTACACGAATTACTTCGGCGCCGGCGATCTCAATCTGATCCGCGACCGCGATTTCATCCAGTTCTCGGCCAAATATTCGTTCTGAAGCATCGACGGGGAGACACGACATGTTCCGATTCCAACACAGCAAGCTCGCCGTCCTGGTGGCCTGCGCGGTATTCGCCGTCGGTGTACAGGCCAAGGCGCCGCCCGACGAAGTGGCCAAGCTCGGCCTCACCGGCACGCCGCTGACACCGGTCGGCGCCGAACGCGCCGGCAGCAAGGACGGCGTCATCCCGGTATGGACCGGCGGCATCACCACGCCGCCCGCCGGTTACAAGACCGGCATGCACCATCCGGATCCGTTTCCGAACGACAAGCCGCTGTTCACGATCACGGCAAAAAACTACAAGGACTACGCGGACAAGCTTTCCGCCGGGCAGCAGGCGATGTTCGCCAGGCACCCGGACTGGCGCATGATCGTGTATCCCACGCGGCGCAGCGCGAGTTATCCGCAGCGCACGTATGAGATGACCATGAAGAACGCCGCGACCGGCGAGTTGGTCGACGACGGCGAAGGCGTGGCGAACGTGGCCGAAGGCCTGCCCTTCCCGATCCTGGACAAGGATCCGGCCAAGGCCGGCATGGAAGCGATCTGGAACCACAAGCTGAAGTTCAAGGGCGTGTCGTTCGAACGCTGGAACGACCAGGCCATCCCGACCTCGTCGGGCCAGTACACCCTTATCCGCTTCCACGAGTTCGGCCTGGGCCTGTATTACAAGCCCGGCAACACGCTCAAGGACATCCACAACATCCTGCTGTACTTCCTCGAAGACGTGGTCTCGCCGCCGCGCCTCGCCGGGCAGGTGCTGCTCGTGCACGAAACCCTGGACTCGAAGAAGGAACCGCGCCAGGCGTGGATCTACAATCCCGGCCAGCGCCGCGTGCGACGCGCGCCGAACGTGGCCTACGACAATCCTGGCACGGCCTCGGACGGCCTGCGCACCAATGACATGACCGACATGTTCAACGGCGCGCTCGACAAGTACAACTGGAAGCTGATCGGCAAGAAGGAATTGTACGTGCCGTACAACTCCTACAAGGCGCACAGCGACAAGACCCTGGTCAAGGACCTGATCCAGCCGAACTTCATCAATCCGGACCTGCTGCGCTATGAGTTGCATCGGGTGTGGATCGTCGAAGCCGACCTCAAGCCCGGCCAACGCCACATCAATCCCAAGCGTACGTTCTATCTCGACGAGGACAGCTGGCAGATCCTCGAGATCGACCACTACGACAGCCAGGGCAAGCTGTGGCGCTATTCCGAGGCGCCGAGCGTGAACTACTACGAGGTACCCGTGTTCTGGTCGACGCTGGAAATCGCCTACGACCTGAAAGCCGGGCGCTATCTCGTGCAGGGCCTGGACAACCAGGAACCGGAATACAATTTCTCGTACCCGGCCACGCCCGACATGTTCTCGCCACAGGCGCTGCGCACACGCGGCATCCAGTAGGGCTCGCAAAGTCCGCGCACGGAAATCGGCCGCCCACTGGGCGGCCGATGCGTTTTTGGAGTAACTTAGGGCGGCAAT
>JAICYA010000493.1 GCA_025934455.1 Rudaea sp. | reverse complement strand
GATCAAACTTACGCAGGTGCCCTATCGCGGCGCCGCACCAGCCATGACCGACCTGCTTGACGGCGTCGTACAGCTCAAGCTCGACACCTATGCGACGTCGCATCCAGATGTCGGTGCCGGCAAGCTGCGCATGCTGGCCATTGCGAGCAGCCATCGCTCGGATCTCGCACCCGACCTTCCGACCATCGCCGAACTCGGCGTGCCCGGCTACGAGGGCGTGCTCTGGATCGGCATGATGGCGCCGACCGGAACGCCGCAGCCGGTCATCGATCGTCTGGCGGCCGCCGCGCAGGCGACGGCGAAGGATCCTGCGCTTGCCGCGCGCCTGCGCACGCAAGGCGTCGAGCCGATCGGCGGCACGCCGGCGCAATTTGCCGATCTGATCACGCACGAACTCAAACAATGGGGCGATCTGGCGAAGAGCGCCCACATCACGCTTCAGTAGTCCAGGAGAAACGAAATCGCCAATGCCCGAACTGACGCAAGCGCCTGATCCGCATCCCAAAATGCCACGCATAAAGGCACCACCGGGTGCCTGCGACACTCATGTGCATCTGTTCGGCCCGACGGGCAAATATCCGTTTGCCTCCGACAGCCCGTACGAGGCGCGCGACGCGCTGCCGGAAACCCTGATCGCGTTGCAGGATGTGCTCGGTCTGAGCAGCGCGGTGATCGTAAGCCCGGCGGGCTACGGCCGTAATATGGCGATGCTCGCCGACGTGCTGAGCCGGTACCGCGAGCGCTTGCGTGGCATCGCACTAATGCCGGATGACGCTTCGGATTCCGAATTCGAACGGTTGGGCAAACTCGGCGTGCGCGGCCTGCGTATGATGAGCGTCGGCCGCGGCAGTCACGTACCGCATCTCAATCCGGAAACCGCGGCGCGCGCGCACGAACACGGCTGGCATTTGCAGTTCTACCCGCATGGCGCCGATATCGTCGATTACGCCGATCGCCTGCTCGCGCTTCCCAACACGATCGTGCTCGATCACTTCGCCAGCATTCCTGCCAATGGCGGCGTCGATCAGCCGGCGATGCGGACCGCGCTGCGCATGCTCGACACCGGCCGCGTCTGGCTCAAACTCTCCGGCCCGATGCGTTGCACGATGGAGGAGCCGCCTTATCCTTCGGTCATCCCGCTCGCGCGCGCCTTCGTGAAGTACGCGCCGGAGCGGCTGGTGTGGGGCTCCGACTGGCCGCACGTGAACATGAACGGCCGCACGATGCCGAATGACGGCGATCTGTTCGACCAAATCGGAGAATGGGTTCCAAACGAAAGCGTGCGCAACCGCATTTTGGCCGACAACGCCAAGACTCTGTACGGGTTTGCCTGATTTGCTGCCGCGCGGCAGCCAAGCTTACAGGCGTCGCAGCGACACGTTTTCGATCGTGTGGTTCTGGCACTTCTTAAGGATCAGGTCGGCGCGCTGCCGCGTCGGCAGGATGTTCTCGTGCAAATTCAAGAGATTGATGCGCTCCCAGATATCGGACGCGGTCTCGACCGCTTCCTTGTCCGACAGCCGCGCGTAGCGATGGAAGTAAGACTTCGGATCACGAAACGCG
>JAICYA010000007.1 GCA_025934455.1 Rudaea sp. | reverse complement strand
CGTGGATCTGGGCGTCGGTCAGGTGGCGGCTCAAACCCCACATGTATTCGAAACCGGCCGGATCGCGCCGGCCGGGCGTGCGGAAACTTTTCAGCTGGGCCACGAGATAGGCTTCCTGCTGCGCCGCGAGGTTGGGGAAATTCGGCGAACGCGCCACTCCGGTGATGCCATGGCAATTGGAACAAACCTGCATCGCGAGCGTGCGGCCCGCGACGTCCGGATTCGCTGTGTCGCGCGAGCGTGGAATGTTGGCGCAGCCGGCGGCTGCGAGCACGAACAACGGCACAATCATGCGGTGCATATTCATGGCAGACTCCTTGCGCGCTTCAGTAGGCGGCCCAGAGATAGAGGAACAGCGAATCGTTGTCGCTGGCGTTGCGACCGAAGCCGTCGTAGTTGTGGCTGGCGCCGTTGTATTTGCCGTAGCGCGTGTACTGCAAGCCGATGCGCATGTACTGCACCGGGGTCCAGAATGCCTCGTAAGTCCAGCCACGCACGGCGGGATTCCCCGAGATGTTGCCGGACACGCGTGTCGGATCGTACAGCGCCGAATCGGTCGATCCGGTCTGGTTGAAGAACGCCAAGCTGCCGCCGTAGCGCGCGTCGTAGACGTAGCTCGCCTTGGCACGGAACACGTTGGTGCGGTCCACTGCATTCGTGTCCGGCAACGGATTGCCGTTCACGTCGAAGACCGGCTGCCCGGCCAGAAACGCCGGCAGGCGCTGGCGGTCGCGCAGATAGGCAAGTTGCGCGGTGAAGGTGTGCGGGTCGAGCAGGTACTGGTATTGCGCATCGACGCCCAGATCACGGAAATGATGCAACGTCGACGGGTCCGAGGTATCGAGCGGATCGTCGTATACGTCGGCGCGCATGCCCGACGTGCCGATCATCAGGCTGTGCGGGCCCCAGTCGTGCGACAGCGCGATGCGCCAGTACGGATTGGTACCCTGCAGCTTGGTCTTGTCGCCATCGGCGACACCAGCGCTCATGAACGATGCCGGACCCGTGGCGCTACGGTAGCCACCGGCTTCGACGTACAGGATCTGGTTCCAGAACAAATAACCGGTCAGGCCGGCGAGATTGCCGCCCGCCGCAAAACCCGGATAGGGTGCACTGCCGTCGATGAAGCGGCTGCTGGTCGGACTCGGCACCGGCACGTACTGCATCCAGGCCGCGGCAGTGTTCCACACGTCCGATACCGACGGATTGTTGTTCGTGCTGACACCCCAGATCACGTCGTGGTTTGCGTCGATGCTGCGGTCTGCGTAGCGGATGTCGACGTTGTCGACGTTGGTGTGGCCGTGGAAATGGCCATCGTCCGACTGGCTGGCGTAGTTGTCGTAGGTCACCTGCAGGAAGGCGCCGATGTTGTCGGTAATCTTGCCGGCGGCGAATGCGCTAGCGGTGGCGAAGATCAACTGGTCGTTCTTCTGGAAGTCGGCTCTGGGGTCGTCGCTTTTGCCGGTGTTGTTGACATGCGATTCGCTCAGCACGGCCATGGCGGAGAACGGCAGCGTGCGCGCGCCCAGCGTATAGCCGGTCAGTTTGAACAGGCGGCCGTAGGCCGTCAGTTCCGGAAATTGCCCGCCGGCGTGGCATGCCTGGCAGTTCTGCCCGGTCTGGCGGTTGAACGTCGGCAATGCGCTGGCGATGCCGGGAAGCAAGAGAACCGCCAACAATGCTCCGAGCGTTCGGCTTGCGCCGCGTCGGATCTTGCGAATGGGCCTGCAGATCATGTTCAGTCTCCCGCATTCCGCCTGGACATCGCGATGCAGGGAAGTCCGCGTCGCTGCGACGGACATCCCGAGCAGCCAGCTCCGAAAAAAACACCTGACAGCACGGTCGGCAGCGGGCAGCACAATTTATACCATCGACGACGACACCGTATTTGATCTTCGTCAAGACGCGCAGGACGCGGTACCCGAGACCGCACGGCGTCATTCGAACCCGTTGCGGAAAATCAGGTCCCGCCGCCCATATGGTCGGATGTCGTTCAGGCACCCGCGTCCACACTGCGTGCGCCTTCGTTACCGGACGATCCCATGCGCAATGTGCTCTTCGCCGCCGCTCTGACCGCTGTGTCCGGGTCCGCCCTCCTGGCCGCCGCGCCGCTGCAACCCGAACAAGCGACATACACCGTCACCCGCGACGGCAAGGCCATCGGCACGGCGACGTATGCGCTCGCCGCGAACGCCGACGGCACCTGGACCCTGCGCAGCGAAACCCGTGGCACCGGCGGCATGGCGAAATTGCTGGGCCTGGACGTGCGCGAAGATTCCACGTTCACGCTGCGCGACGCCTCCTTGCAAGGGCAGCATTACGATTACAAGCAGGATGCCGCGATCAAGAGCAAGCGGCGCGCGATCGGCTTCGATTGGAATTCACGTCAGGCGCATGTGCGCGACAACGGCAAGGATTTCCGCTACGCACTGGTGGACAACGCCATCGACCGCAGCACGGTGGCGGTCGCGCTGGGCCTTGCGCTGGCCGATGGCGCGACGTCGGCGACGCTGCCGGTCGCGGTGCGCGATCGCGTGGAGATGCAGCAGTATGCCGTGCGGGGAAAATCGGCGATCACGGTGCCCGCCGGAAAATTCGACGCCACCGAAATCGACCGCATCGACGCGCCGGGCAAGGTGATGAAATCGTGGTACGCGCAAGGCCTGCTGCCGGTGCGCGTCGAGCAGCCGCAGCACGACGGCAAGGCCATCGTGCTGGAACGCAAGTAACGCCACTACGACGGCAGGCGCCGGATCTTCGCGCCGAGCGTGCCGAGCTTCTCCTCGATGCACTCGTAGCCGCGATCGATGTGATAGATGCGGTCGACCGTGGTATCGCCCTTGGCGACGAGTCCAGCCAGCACGAGGCAGGCCGATGCGCGCAGGTCAGTCGCCATCAGCGGCGCTCCGGACATCTCGCGCACGCCCTTGACCACGGCGGTGTTGCCTTCCAGGTGGATGTCGGCGCCGAGGCGCTCGAGTTCGTGCACGTGCATGAAGCGGTTCTCGAACACGTTTTCGGTAATCGTGCCCACGCCTTCCGCAACCGTGTTGAGTGCGGTGAACTGCGCCTGCATGTCGGTCGGAAACGCCGGGTACGGCGCCGTGGTCACGTCGACCGCGCGCGGACGCTTGCCGCGCATGTCCACTTCTATCCAGTCCTCGCCGGTATTCAGGTGCGCGCCGGCTTCCTCAAGCTTGCGCAGCACCGCGTCGAGCGTGCGCGGACGCGCGCGCTTGGCCATCACGCGGCCGCCGGTGATCGCGCCGGCGACGAGGAAGGTGCCCGTTTCAATGCGGTCCGGCAGCACGTCGTATTGCGTGCCGTGCAGGCGCTCCACGCCGTCGATGACGATGGTGGCGGTGCCCGCGCCGGAAATCTTTCCACCCATCGCGTTGATGCAATGCGCGAGGTCCACCACTTCGGGTTCCTGGGCCGCGTTCTCGATGATGGTGGTGCCCTGTGCCAGCGCCGCCGCCATCATGATGTTCTCGGTGCCGGTGACGGTGACGATGTCCATGACGATGCGCGCGCCGCGCAGGCGTTTTGCGCGAGCCTTGATGTAGCCGTTCTCCACCGAAACCGTCGCGCCGAGGGCTTCCAGTCCGCGGATGTGCTGGTCCACCGGGCGCGAGCCGATCGCGCAGCCGCCGGGCAGGGAAACATCGGCCTCGCCGAAGCGCGCCACCAGCGGGCCGAGCACGAGGATGGACGCGCGCATCGTCTTGACCAGGTCGTACGGCGCGAAATAGCGGTTCGCCGTGCGCGGATCGACGTGGATCTTCATGCGCTCGTCGATCGTCAGCGACACGCCCATCTGGCCGAGCAGCTCCATCGTCGTGGTGACGTCGTGCAGATGCGGCACGTTGCCGATGCTGACCGGTTCGTCAGCAAGCAAGGTTGCCGCGAGGATGGGCAGCACCGCGTTCTTGGCGCCGGAAATCCACACGTCGCCGTTGAGCGGCTCGCCCCCTGAAATTACGATCTTTGCCATCAACTCATTCCTTGCTTTGCCGCTTCGTCGGGTGTCAACGTGCGCAGCGACAAGGCGTGAATCTCGCCGCCCATCAGCTCGCCCAGCGTCGCGTAGACCATGCGGTGCCGCGCCAGCGGCAGCTTGCCCGCGAACGCGGCGCAAACCACGGTCGCCCCGAAATGCACGCCATCGTCGCCTTCAACCCGTGCCGTGGCGCCGGGCAGGCCCTGTTCGATCAAAGTCTGGATGCTGCGGGTGTCCATGCGCGGCTCGGAATATGGCGGGATGCGGGCGGCTGCGACGCAGCAGTACCCTGAATCGTCTTCGCCGGGACGGGGCCTGTCGGTTACAATAAGCGAAGGTTGCGCATGGTACTCAAAATCCTTGGCCGCAGATACCCGCAGCGGGACGATCCCGCCATTTCCCTGCTCAATCCCGCCTTCCTGCCCGGTCCCTACCTCATGAATGCCCGCCTTGTGTCGCTTGCCGAGAATCCGCTGGGCAACCCCTTGCTCGACGCAGCGGCGCTCAAGCGCAACGCCATGAACGTGATCGACATCGAGGCGCGCGCGATCGAAGCCTTGCGCACGCGCATCGACGACAACTTCCTGCGCGCCTGCCTGTTGATGTTCGATTGCCCCGGCCGCGTGATCGTTTCCGGAATGGGCAAGTCCGGCCACATCGCGCGCAAGATCGCCGCCACGCTCGCCTCGACCGGCACGCCGGCATTCTTCGTGCACCCCGCCGAGGCCAGCCACGGCGACCTCGGCATGATCACGCACAAGGACGTCGTGCTGGCCCTGTCCAATTCCGGCGAAACCGACGAACTGCTCACGATCCTGCCGGTGATCAAGCGCCAGGGCATTCCGCTGGTGGCGATGACCGGCAATCCGTCGTCCTCGCTTGCCGAAATGAGCGACGTGCACCTGGACGTGAGCGTGCCGGCCGAAGCCTGCCCGCTCAACCTCGCGCCCACCGCCAGCACGACGGCGGCGCTGGTGATGGGCGACGCACTCGCGATCGCGCTGCTCGAGGCGCGCGGCTTCACCGACGAGGATTTCGCCCGTTCGCATCCGGCCGGCAGCCTGGGCCGGCGCCTGCTGCTGCACATCGCCGACGTGATGCACATGGGCGACGCGGTACCGAGCATCGGCGCCACGGCGAGCCTGTCCGAGGCCTTGATGGAAATGACGCGCAAGGGACTGGGCATGACCGCGATTGTCGACGCGGCGGGACGCCTGCTCGGCGTGTTCACCGACGGCGACTTGCGCCGCGCCGTGGACAACAAGACCATCGACCTGCGCACCACGCCGGTGACGGCGCTGATGACCGCGCACCCCAAGACCATCGGTGCCGACAAGCTCGCGGTGGAAGCCGCGCGCCTGATGGAAGCGCACAAGATCCATGCGCTGCTCGTGGTCGATACGGACAACCGCGTCGTCGGCGCGCTCAACATCCACGACCTGCTGCGCGCACGCGTGGTCTGAGATGGCGTATTCGCATCTCAACGACCTGCCCGCCGATATCCGCGAGCGCGCGGCGAAAATCAAACTCGCCCTGTTCGATGTCGACGGCGTACTCACCGATGGCCGCCTGTACTACAGCGACGACGGCCGCGAATCCAAGGCGTTCCACGTCCACGACGGACTGGGCCTCAAGCGCCTGATGGCGAACGGCATCGAGGTCGGCATCATCACCGCGCGCCTGAGCCACATGGTCACCGAGCGCACCGCGGAACTGGGCATCGCGCACGTCTACCAGGGCCAGGAAAACAAGCTCGCCTGCTACGAACAGCTGATCCACGCGCTCAAGCTCGCGCCGGAGCAATGTTGCTACTGCGGCGACGACCTGCCGGACCTCGCCATCATGCAGCGCGTCGGGCTTTCCATCGCCGTGGCGAACGCGCACCCATGGGTGCGCGAACGCGCGTGCTGGCGCACGCAGATGCGCGGCGGCGAAGGCGCGGTGCGCGAGGTCTGCGACCTGCTGATCGCCGCGCACGGCAAGGCCGAGTCCGAACTGGCCAAGTTCGCCTGATGGAACGCCGCCTCGTCCTCGCCATCGCGGCGCTGGCCGTACTTGCGCTCGCCACGCAGATATTGGTGTGGGTGTTCGCGCCGCGCGAAGCTCCACCCGCCTTCGTCGGCCCCCCGCGCTCGGACTACACCCTCTCCGACTTTTCCATCGACGCGCTCGACGCCCAGGGCCAGCACAGCTTCAGCGTCGCCGGACCGCGCCTGGTGCGCCGCGCCGAAGACGGTTCGATCTTCGTGACGTCGCCGGACTACACTATCGTCGACAACGGCCAGCACCTGTGGAAAGGCAATTCCGCTTCGGCCTGGGTCGACAAGAACGGCACCGTGATGAAGCTCGAAGGCAAGGTCGACATGCGCCGCCTGCCAGGCCCCGGCACGCCGCCCACGCAATTGCTCACCTCGGACCTGACCGTGACTTCCCCGGGCAAGGGCCAGGTCTTATCCTCGGCACAGGGAAAGACCATGCAAACCGCCGCCCTCGCCACGATCACCGAACCCGGTCACATCGTGCACGGTATCGGCATGCAAGCCGACCTGGGATTGAAAACCATGCAATTCTTGTCCAACGTCCACTGGACCCTGCTGCCCGCCAACCATGCCAAACCATAATCCGATTCGCCTTGCCGCCGCCTGTGCCGCGCTCGTCCTCGCGCAATCCGCGTTCGCGTTGAGCACCGACCGCAGCCAGCCGATGAACATCGACGCGAACTACCAGAAGTCCACGCAAAGCCGCACCGGCAAAGCCGGCGACCCGGACATCACGCAGCTCGACGGCAACGTGGTGATGGCGCAGGGTTCGATGCAGGCCCATGCCGACCACGCCACGATCTACCGCAATCCTTCGGGTGTCGCCGACGCGAACGGCAACACCGGCAGCCTGACGCGCGTCGTGCTAACCGGAAAGCCGGCGCATCTGCAGCAGGTGCATGACGGCGATTGCGGCCTGATGACGGCCGACGCGGACAACATCGACTACGACAACCTCACCGGCATCGCGCTGCTCACCGGCAACGTCACGGTGATCCAGCACGGCAAGGGCGAGTTCCACGGCGAGCGCATGCGCTACAACACCAACACCGGCGAGATGGAAAGCGGTGATTCTTCCGCGTCCAGCCGCGTGCACATGGTGATGCAACCCAAGAGCGAGCAACCCAAGCCGGCCGCCAACGCCGATTGCACCAAGGCCGCGGCCGCGCACTGATGCTGGCCGCCACCGGATTGCAAAAGAGCTTTCGCGGGCGCGCCGTGGTGCGCGATTTCGCGTTTTCCCTGGAACAAGGCGAGGTCGTCGGCCTGCTCGGTCCGAACGGCGCCGGCAAGACGACGACGTTCTACATGGTGGTCGGCCTGATCGGCGCCGACGCCGGCCGCATCAGCCTGGACGAACACGACATCACGCAGATGCCGATGCACGCACGCGCCCGGCTTGGCGTTGGCTACCTGCCGCAGGAACCGTCCGTGTTCCGGCGCCTGACCGTGGCGCAGAACGTGCTGGCGATCCTGGAGCTGCGCGAGGACCTGGACGCCGCCGGGCGCCGCGCCGAACTCGAATCCCTGCTCGACGAATTGCAGATCGCGCACATCGCCGACAGCCGCGGCGTGAGCCTGTCGGGCGGCGAGCGCCGGCGCGTGGAAATCACCCGCGCGCTGGCCGCCAAGCCGCGCTTCATGCTGCTCGACGAACCCTTCGCCGGCATCGATCCGATTTCGGTGGTGGAGATCCAGCGCATCGTGAAACAACTGCGTGCGCGCGGCATCGGCATCCTGATCACCGACCACAACGTGCGCGAAACGCTCGGCATCTGCGATCGCGCCTACATCATGAGCGAGGGTGCGGTGTTGGCCAAGGGCGCACCGGCCGACGTGCTGGCTAACGATCAGGTGCGGGAGGTGTACTTGGGCAAGGAATTTCGGATGTAACTGGCTACCCGGCAGCCGGGCTGGCATTGCGCCAACCCCTCCAGTATAGCGCGATTGTGGGCATTGACGGACAGCCCCGCACCGGGGCTATCCTCAGGCCTCGGACGCAGGCCGCGCCCGCCTGGAATCCGCAGTGAAGCCCGCGTTACAACTTCGAATCAACCAGCAGCTGGCGTTGACGCCGCAGTTGCAGCAGGCGATCCGCCTGCTGCAGTTGTCCAGCGTCGAGCTGGAAATGGAGTTGCGCGAAGCGCTCGAATCCAATCCCCTGCTGGAACTGGCCGAAGGCGGCGATGGCGAGGCCGAAGCACAGGCCGATGGCGAAACCGTGGTCGACATCGCCAGCGACAGCGAATCGGCAACCGCCGAACGCGAGGAACCGAACTACGACGAGCCCAACTACGACGAGCCAATGAATTTCGAGCTCGAGCGCAGCAGCGACTACGGCGCACCGATTCCCGAAGACAGCGACGGATTCGAAGCCCAGGACGGCGAACCGGAGGACTTGCGCGATCATCTGTTGTGGCAGCTCAATCTCACCTCGTTGTCGGCGCGCGACCGCGCCATCGGCGTGACCATCATCGAGGCGATCGACGACGACGGCTACCTGCACGAAAGCGACGAAACGTTGCAGTCCAACCTCGCCGGCCTGTACCGGGTCGGCGCGGACGAAATCGAGGCCGTGCGCCACCGCATCCAGCAATTCGACCCGCTCGGCGTGGGCAGCCGCAGCTTGAGCGAATGCCTGTGCGTGCAACTGGACGCCTGCGATCCGCAAACTCCCGGTTGGCACGCGGCCAAGGCACTCGCCGCCGAGCATCTGGAGGAACTGGCGCGCAACGACCGTGCACGCCTGTGCCGGCAATTGAAGGTCGACGCAGACGACCTGGACGCGGCGATCGCCCTGATCCGGTCGCTCGATCCCAAACCCGGCGCGCAGATCGATCCCGGCAAGGCGGAGTATGTCGCGCCGGATGCCTACGCGTTCAGGCACAACGGTCGCTGGAGCGTGGGTCTGAGCCCGAACTGCCAGCCCAAGCTGTCCATCAACCAGCAGTACGCCGGCCTGATCGCGCGTGCGCGCCGCGACGACGCGGCGTATTTGCGCGGGCAACTGCAGGAGGCGCGTTGGCTGATCAAGAGCCTGGAAACCCGCGCCGACACCGTGCTCAAGGTCGCCGGGGCGATCGTGCGCGCGCAAAGCGCCTTCCTCGATTTCGGGCCAGAAGCGATGCGCCCCCTGGTGCTGCGCGACATAGCCGATGAAATCGGCATGCACGAATCCACGGTTTCGCGCGTGACCACGCGCAAGTACCTGCACACGCCACGCGGCACGTTCGAGTTCAAGTATTTCTTCTCCTCCGGCGTGGCCACCGTCGATGGCGGTGCCGCGTCGGCAACCGCGATCCAGGCGATGATCCGCAAGTTGATCGGCGAGGAAATACCGGCGCGGCCGTTGTCGGACCAAACCCTCGCCGCGGAACTGAATCGCCGCGGCATCGAAGTCGCACGGCGCACCGTGGCCAAGTACCGCGAGGCGCTGCACATCCCCTCATCCAACGAACGCAGCCGGCTCGGCTGAAAGGAGCGCACTGGAACCCCAGTGGAGATCGCAGGTCTGAATCAATGTCCCGCCAGCGCGGGACGACGTCTCATTCGTTAATTTCTGGAGGCAGGTTATGCAGATCAATGTCAGCGGTCATCAGGTTGCCGTCACTCCCGCCCTGCACGATTACGCGGTCGGCAAGCTCGAACGCATCGTCCGCCACTTCGACCATCTGCACGACGTCACCGTCACCTTGAGCGTGGAAAAGCTGCTGCAAAAAGCCGAAGCCACGCTGCATTGCGCGAACAACAAGATCATTCATGCCGACGCCCAAGCTGCCGATCTGTATGCCGCGATCGACGCACTCGCCGACAAACTCGACCGTCAGGTCAAGAAACTCAAGGAAAAGCTCACCCATCACCATCGCGACAGTGTGCGCCAGGCGGCACGTCAGGCGTAATCTCGCGAATACCGTTCGCGCTGGGCGTAGCTCGCGATAGCGAGCGTAGTCGAAGCGCATTGTCGAGCATCCTTCGACTTCGGCGCTCCGTGCCTACGCTCAGGATGGGCGGGTATTTTCAGTGCCTTACGTCTTGACGCGATAGCACGGCACGTAGGCCGTCCCCGGCAACTTCATGCGCTGTTGCACGACGAAACTCGCCAGCAGCGCATCCAGGGCACGCATGATCTCCGGGTCGCCGTCGATCACGAACGGCCCGTTCTCGGTGATCGCGCGCAGCCCTTCTTCCTTGACGTTGCCGGCGACGATGCCGGAGAACGCCCGGCGCAGGTCCGCGGCGAGCAGGTGGCGCGGCTGGTCGCGCTGCAGATTCAGCCCGGCCATGTTCGCGTGCGTCGGCCGGAACGGCTGCTGGAACGCATGTTCGACGTTGAGCGCCCAGTTGAAGAAGAACGCATCCTTGTTGTCGAGGCGGTACAGGCGCACTTTTTCCACGCCCGTCGACAGCAGACGCGCCGTTTGCGCCGGATCGCCGGTGACGATGCGATAGTGCTCGGCCACGTCGTTGCCGAGCGTGAGCTTCAGGAACGCATCGATCTGTTCGAAATACGCCGCCGATTCGCGCGGTCCGGAAAACACCAGCGGATAGGGTATGCCGGCGTTCGCCGGATGCAGCAGGATGCCGAGCAGGTACAGGATTTCTTCGGCGGTGCCGACGCCACCCGGGAACACGATGATGCCATGGCCGGCGCGCACGAACGCTTCCAGGCGCTTTTCGATATCCGGCATGATCACCAGGTTGTTGACGATGGCGTTCGGCGATTCGGCGGCGATGATGCCGGGCTCGGTGATGCCGATGTAGCGGCGCGAGCGCATGCGCTGCTTGGAGTGCGCGATGGTCGCACCCTTCATCGGCCCCTTCATCGCACCCGGGCCGCAACCGGTGCAGATGTCGAAGCCGCGCAGGCCGAGTTCGTAGCCGACCTTCTTCGTATACTCATATTCGGTGCGCGAGATGGAATGCCCGCCCCAGCACACCGCCAGGTTCGGTTCCTGGTTCGGCTTGAGCACGCGCGCATTGCGCAGGATCTCGAACACCGCGTGGGTGATGCCGTGCGAATCGCCGAGTTCGAAGCGCCCAGCCTGGATCTGGTTGGCGACGTAGACGATGTCGCGCACGACCGCGAACAGCAGTTCGTGGATGCCGCGGATGATGTGGCCGTCGACGAAGGCGCTGGCTGGTGCGTTCTTCAGCTCCAGCTTGATGCCGCGATCCTGTTGCAGCACCTGGATTTCGAAATCGGGGTAGCTTTCGAAAATGCCGAGGGCGTTGTCGTTTTCGCTGCCGGAGGTGAGCACCGCCAGCGCGCAACGGCGCAGCAGGGCATTGAGGCCGCCTTGGCTGGCGTCGCGCAGGCGGGTGACTTCGTTGCGTGAAAGTACATCCATGCCGGCAACCGGCGCGATGCGGGCGTTGACGGTGGGAAGTTTCGTGGTTTGAGTTTGTCTGTTCATGTCAGGAAGTGTAACCGAAAAAAAACCGGCGCCCTCGCGGGCGCCGGTTCGGGTATTGCCGATGCGACGCGTTTAGAACTTGTAGCGCAAGGTCAGCAGGATCTGCCAACGGGAAACCACGCGCGACGGATTGGTGTAGCTGTCGTACAAGGTGAAATCCTGCGGCGGCTTGCTCAAGTTGTAGACGTACTGGCCATTGGCCACGGACGCGGAGGAGACGAGGTAGCGCGTGCCGAAGAAACCGGCGTTGTCCACGTCGCCCCACTTCTTGTTGAGCAGATTGAGGAAGTTGTAGATGTCCATGCGCACGACGAACTTGTCCTTGCCGAAGAAGCCCGGCAGTTCCTGCTGCAGGCCCAGGTCGAGCTGGTTCACCCACGGCGCGTTCGAGGCATTGCGCGCGGCGATCTGTCCGCGGTGCTTGCTCAGGTAGGAGTTGCTGTCGATATAGGCATTGAAGGCATCGACCTGCGCCTGGGTGGCGTTGCCGTAGCTCACGCGCGGGTCGTTTTTCAGCGGGATGTAGGCCAGATCATCTGTGGACAAGGAGTCGCCATTCACGTCGCTGCCGAAGATCCAGCTGTAGGGCAGGCCGCTGTGGCCGCTGTAGAACAACGATGCCGTGGTCTTGTTGTCACCGAAGAACGCGTGATCCCAGTTCAACGCCGCCTTGAACGACAACGGGATGTTGAAGCGCGACGGCGCCGCGACGATCTCGTTCGGGTCGATGCGCGCGTTGTAGTTGAAGTTCGAGTACGCCTGCGAACTGGTGCCCGGGTTGATATCGGTGGCATGGGCGAAGGTCGCGCTGACGGTACCGCTCAAGCCGTTGTCCCAGGGCTTGCTCACCGCCAGGGTAATCGAATTGCTCATGCCCTGGCTGGTATTGGTCAACTCGGTGGACCGGGTATTGAACTCGGGATAGGCGCCGAAGTTGGTGCCGGTGCCGGAAGTGACGGCAGTCTTCCAGTACGAATTGCGTCCATCCGGCAATTTGCCGTTCGGCACGCCGAAGTTCGGCGCGAGATAGGCGATGGCGTCGTCGGACTTGATCATCATGTACTCGGCCGAACCGACCAGGCCCCACCACGGCAATTCGGAGTCGAACGCCAAGTTGAACTTCAGCGACGTCGGCAGCTTGAAGTTCGGATCGAGGGTGTCGATCTGGCAGTTGGCCGAAGCCGTACAAATGCCGGACTGGAGGGATCCAGGACCCGGCTGGTTGTACGGATCCGGGCTAAAGGGGTCGTTTGCCGGATTCGTGCTGCGGTACTGCTTCGTGCCGACCACGCCATTGTTGATGTACGGGTTGGACAGCCACACCGTGGGCGGCAAGCTCTGGAACAGGCCCACGCCGCCATGCAACTGCATCCGCAGCGCGGTGTCGAAGTTGTAGTTGAAGGCGATGCGCGGCTCGATGACCGAGTTCTTGCTGCCCAGCGCGGTGTTGGGGGCGTAGCCGAAGCGCTCTTCCCAATAGCTCTTGCCGGTTGCCGGGTCGATCGCGACCGGTGGCGCGTGGTCGGAGTCCGGCATGTCGATGCGCACGCCGTAAGTCAGCGAAAGCCGATCGGTGGCCTGCCAGGTATCCTGCACGAACGGACTGATCTGGGTGTACTTCCAGGTACCAGCGCTATCGCCCAGGGTGACGCCGGTCGGCAGGATGTTCACGACATAGGTGCCGTAGTTGCCGGCGGCAATCTCGTCTGCGGGCGTGCCATTGCCGTTCTTGTCGTAGAACCCGTAGGAGCCGTGCAGCAACTGGCCGAAAACATCGGCCGTCTTGTTGCTCAGGTAGTCGAAACCGGCCTTGACGACGTGGTCGCCCAGGTGCCAGGTACCGGCCAGGGTGCCGTTGAGGCGTTTACTGGCGATCGAGTTCTCGTGGCGGAAGCGATCCTCGCCCGCGATGACCCAGTCGACGCTGCTGGGAATGCTGCCGGCATAGTTGGGGCAGTTGGCGGCCGTCGCCGTAAAGCAGGCGTAGACCTCAGGCTGGTTCTTGGCTGCGCCGTTGGTGTTGTCGTACTTCTGGTAGCCGAGCTTGAACTCGGTGCTGAAGGTATCGGTCCAGTCGCTGAACAACTGGAAGGAATAATTGTTGGTCTTGCTGGAGACGGTGTAGAAGTCGCTGGACAGGATGACGCTGCTGGGCTTCACGTATCCGTTGTACGGGGTCGGCCGGTTCTCCTCGGTGCGCTGGTACGTGAAGCTGGCGCGCTGGCTGTCGTTGATGTTCCAGTCCAGCTTGGCCAGGGAGCGCTTGTCTTCCTGGGTCAGGCCGGCGCCACCGCCGCCATTGGTGCCCGGATCGATGCCGATGGACTGGAATGCCTGCGCCACCGCATCCACCTGTGCCTGGGTCAGATCGCCTTTGGAAACGGCATCGGTGCCGACGCCCTGAATGCCGGTGACTTTCTGGTCCTCGTACCCGGCGAAGAAGAACAGTTTGTCCTTGATGATCGGGCCGCCCACGGTCAGGCCGTAGGTCTTGTTCTGGTCGAAGCCCGTGTATTTGGCACCGCTGCGGCTATCGCCGATCATGCTGCCGCCATCGGTGTACGCGCCGTACACCGAACCATGGAACTCGTTGGTACCCGACTTGGTGACGGCGTTGATGTTCGCGCCGACCGAGTCGAACGCGGCATCGTAATCGGTGGCCTTGATCTCGTAGGCCGCGATGGTGTCCGGCGAGATCGGCGAACCGGTGAAGCCCAGGCCGTTGGAGTTCAGGCCGAAGGGATCGGTCACCGACAGGCCGTCGACGCTGATGTTGTTGTAACGGTTGTTCTGGCCGGCCAGGGAGATCGAACCGTCGTTCTGGTCGGTGACGGTGATGCGCGGGTCAAGGCGGGCGATATCGTCCAGCGAGCGGTTGCCGCTGATGGCGGTTTCCAGCGCACGGCCGCTGATGCTGGTGCCCAGGCCCTTGTTGTCCGCGTTGAACTGCGCGTCCAGGGCGGACGCGGTGACGGTCACGCCTGCCAGTTCCGTTGTTGCGGCGGCGGTCAGATTAGCGGTAGCAACCTGGCCGAGTTCGATGTAGACATTGTCGGCATCGATTTCCTTGATGCCGTTGCCGGTGGCTTCGACATGGTAGGGACCGCCGACGCGCAAACCCTGCGCGATGTAGCGGCCATTGACGTCGGTGGTCGTGACCGAGGCCGTGCCGGACGGCACGTGCACGATGCGCACTGTCGCACCGGCGACCGGCTTGCCGGCTGCATCGGTGACGCGGCCCGACAACCCTGCCGATGTGGTCTGTGCGAACGCGCTGGACATGGCC
The DNA here is from genome assembly GCA_025934455.1 of Rudaea sp. The sequence continues at coordinate 2,713 of JAICYA010000007.1, read as the reverse complement.
AGCATCGAAGCCAACAGCCAGAACAAAATCTGCATCCCGAATCGCTTACTCATCTGCATACCCCTCACTGAATACCGAAACTAACGGCATATTCCCGTACTGCTGCAGTTTGCGATGCCCGCAGCAACCCAGACATGGTTTACCCCAGAGCGGAATTCCCGGCCCCCGCTTCAGATCAGTTTAACAAAATCCAAAGAATTTGCGCACAAGGCCTGAACAAATCTAGCCGGGGGTCGTGACAGAGCTGTTACGGGTTAGTGTTTGCCCAGGTACACGACCACGCCATCCAGGAACATCTGTACCGAAAGTGCGACGAGAAGCATGCCAGTCAGCCGCTCCAGGGCCGTCAGCACACTGGCGCCGAGCCAGCGGAACAGGTACGTCGACGACAGCAGGATCACCGCCGTGGCGAACCAGGCGCAGAACAGCGCGATGCTCCAGTCAGCGGTACGCCCCGGATGCGAATTGGTCAGCAGCATCAACGCGGCCATGGCCGATGGCCCGGCTACGCCGGGTATGGCCATCGGCACGATGAAGGGTTCCATGCCGGTCGCGCCGCCGAAAATGCCGCCCTCGCGCGGCGGGAATATCATCTTCACGCCGATCAGGAACAGCACGATGCCGCCGGCAATGCTGACCGACTCGGTGCGCAATTGCAGCGCGGAAAGAACATAGCCGCCGCCGAACAGGAACGCGAACAAAACCGCCAGCGCGATCAGCAATTCGCGCACGAGCACGCGGCGCCGGCGTTCCGGTGCCACGTTCTTGAGCAAGCTCAGGAACAACGGGATGTTGCCGAGCGGATCCAGGATCAGAAACAGCAGGACGCCCGCCGACAGCGTGCTCAAACTGTGTTCCACGATGCGCCCCTCGAAACGGATGCCGCGTTTTATATCACAACGCGCTCAACGCAAATCCATAGTCGCCTGCACTGCCGCGCCTTCATCGCCGAGCAGATAAACCACCGCGTTCGCGGCAGCATCGGGCAAGGGCACCTCGAGTGCGTTCTCGCCGAAATAGGCCGTTCCGCGCAGGGGCGTGCGCATCGGCGCGGGCAGCAGCGCATGCGCGCGCACGGGCGTGGATTCCCATTCATCGCGCAGAATCGAAACCAGGCCTGCCAGTGCGTGCTTGGCCACGCCATAAGCGCCCCAGTAGGCGCGACCCATGCGTGCCAGATCGTCGAGCACGAACACGACACTCGCCTGCTTCGCTTCGCGCAGCAACGGCAGGCACGCCTGCGTGAGCAGGAACGGCGCGGATACATTGACGTGCATGCCGCGCAGCCAGTCGTCGGCTTCGATATCCGCGGCCGGTCGCAGGTCTTGGAAATGCGCGGCCGCGTGGACGATGCCGTCGAGGCGGCCGAATTCGCGTTCGATCGTGGCCGCCAATTCCGCGTAGTCGCGCGGCGTGGCGCCAGCGAGATCCAGCGGATACAGCGCCGGCTTCGCGGCCTTCAGCGCGAGTATTTCGTCGTAGACTTTTTCCAGCCGCGCAATGCGCCGGCCGAGCAGGACCACGCTCGCGCCAGCGCGCGCGCAGGCGCGTGCGCTGGCACGGCCCAAGCCGCCGGCCGCACCGGCAACGAGCACGACGCGCTCGCGCAAATAGTCGGACGGCGCCTGCCAGTCCGCTGGCAGGCGCGCACCAGTCGATGCAGACATGCGCGAATCAGGCCTTTTTCGCTTCCTTGACCATGCGCTCGAGTTCGCCGCTCTCGTAGAGTTCCAGCGTGATGTCGCAGCCACCGATCAGTTCGCCGTTGATGAACAACTGCGGAAACGTCGGCCAGTTGGAATAGTGCGGCAGGTTCGCGCGCACTTCGGGATCCTCGAGCACGTTCACCGAGGCGTACTCCGCGCCGACCGCCTTGAGCGCCTGCGCGGTGCGGCTGGAAAACCCGCACATCGGGAACTGCGGCGTGCCTTTCATGAAGAGCACGATGGGACTGGATTGCACGGTTTGCTTGATGCGTTCGATGGTGTCCATGGGTCACGGCAGACTGCGCGGGACATCCGCGCCGATGCTGCGCATTGTAGCAGTGCGGCGCGTATACTTGATGGTCGGTTCAATCAAAGGAGAACGCCATGGCCATCGAACTTCCTGCCCTGCCCTACGCGCGCGACGCACTGGCACCGCATATTTCGGCCGAAACCATTGACTATCACTACGGCAAGCACCACCAGGCCTACGTGACCAACCTCAACAACCTGATCAAGGGCACCGAATTCGAGGCCATGGACCTGGTGTCCATCGTCAAGAAGGCGCAAGGCGGCATGTTCAACAACGCCGCGCAAATCTGGAACCACACGTTCTACTGGAACAGTCTTGCTCCGAAAGGCGGCGGCGAACCGTCCGGCAAGCTCGCCGACGCGATCAAGAAGGCATTCGGCGGCTTCACCCAGTTCAAGGACGATTTCAGCAAGCTCGCCGCCGGCACGTTCGGCTCGGGCTGGGCCTGGCTGGTGCAGCGCGCGGATGGCTCGCTCGGCATCGTCAGCACATCGAACGCGGCGACGCCGATCACCGGCGCCGATCGTCCGCTGCTGACCTGCGATGTCTGGGAACACGCCTACTATATCGACTACCGCAACGCGCGGCCGAAGTACGTCGAAGCGTTCTGGAATCTGGTCAATTGGGATTTCGCTGCTTCGCAGATGAAGTAACGACTACAGCACGACGCGCATGGAGTAATCGATCGCGCGCACAT
>JAICYA010000308.1 GCA_025934455.1 Rudaea sp. | reverse complement strand
TCTCGGCAGCCGCGTCGTCGCGTTCGATGCGCGCTTCCAGCGCCGCGGGCGGACGGTTCTCGATCAGGTCGGCAAGGTCTTCGAGAAATTGCCGTGCGCGCAAACGGCCGGCATCATCGGCCTGCCCGAGCGTGAAGATCTCCTCGAACTGGTCGAAGATCAGCAGCGGCATGAGCGTGTTGCCGTCGCGGTCGCGCAGCAGGTCTTCGCGGTGGTGCATGAATTCCCACAGCGACTCTCCCTCGATCGCGCTGCCCGGTCGCGTCCAGTGACCTGCCTCCGCGGTGGCGCGGAAAATCGCCTGCTTGATCTGTTCGGTCGGCGCGGGCGATTCCGGCGCGTAGATGATGCGCACATAAACCGGGCAGAATCCCGTGCTGCGCAGGCGCGGTACCAGGCCGGCACGCAGCAAGGAGGTCTTGCCGAGCCCGGATTGCCCGAACAGCACGGTCAGCAGTTTGCGTTGCACGCGCCGTGCGAGTTCGGCCGATTCCTCGTCGCGGCCGTGGAAATAGGCGCGGGTTTCCTCGGAATATGAGAACAGGCCCAGCCACGGATTCTCCGGGTCGAGCGTGACCACGTCGCTGGGCCGGAGGGCGGTGTCGTTCATGCGTTTCTCCCGCTGAACAATTCGCGCAGGCGACGCTGGAACTCCGGCGTCGGCTCGCCGCCGGGCAGGCGGGTCATGTGCACGGCCTTGAAGCTGTCCGGCACAAGTGCCGCGGCTTCGGGCGTGTCGTCGATGCACACCGGCAGGACGAATACCGCACCCTCGGCGATGTTGCGCACGCGATCCACCGCGTAACTCCACTCGCGGCGGAAGTAGGCTTCGTGCCGGCGCTGGGTCGTTGCCGAGACAATCGGCAGGAAGAAGCTGCAGCGCTGGATATTCGCGCGGATCTTGCGATCGTAGTCGTCGCCGCCTTCGAGACGATCGAGATCAAACCATGTCGTCAGGCCGGCGGCATCCAGCGCCGCCTTGAGATGCTGCACGGCGGGCAGGTCCTCGCGCGCGTAGCTGATGAAAATCGCGTTCTCGGGCATCTCGCGTGCCGGCGGCATGAAACGCTGCGGTGCGCTGCCGCCGTTCGCCGGCGCGGCCGGCCGCTGGCGCGCGCTCCAGCGCCGGTGCAGCTCGGCGACGAAGGCTTCCGCGCTGCCATAGACGCGGGTGCGCACGCTGACTTGCTGCAGGAACGCGACCAGGCGTTCGTCCTTCGAGGTGTGATCGTCGGCGAACACCTCGGTGACATCGCGCGGATCGGACAGGCGCTTGCGCTTGGCCATGCGCAGGAACAACCGCGCCAGCCAGTTGGAAAAATCGCTACCGATCAGCAACAGGTGGTTGTGCTCGAGTTCGTGAAAGAGCTTTTCCGGCGTGAGGTGCTCGGATTGCAGTGCGCAGATGAATTCGAGCATGTCCTCGTCGGACAGCACGTAGGTGGGCGACGCGGACAACCGCCCAAGCAAGTGGTACACGACCGTGCGGCCCAGGTCGGCGCGCTCGGATGGCAGGTCGGCGACGCGATTGGGTGCGTAGGCGATAACCTCGGTGGACGGCTGGCCGCCGAAGCGCTCGATGTTCAGCGCGGTTTCCAGCAGCGGATCGAATGTCGTCGTCACGAACAGATCGAAGTCGGTGATCTGCGCCAGTTGATGCAGCGCCTGCGGTGGCTCGAACTGCACTTCGCGCATGATCGAGCGCAATCGTGTGTACGCCTCCTCGCGGCGGCCACGCTGACCAAGGTAACTGCACATCACGTCGTTGAGCGTGAGCGGTTGCGGCAGCGCGGCGGTATCCACCGCCAGTCGCGCCGCCAGTTTCTCGGCCAGCCACACATACAGCGGACGCAGGCCGGTATCGGTCTGCACACGCAACAGGTCGGGCCCGATGATCGGAATGACCCGATGTTCCTCGATGTAATTGAGCAGATCGTCCCAGGCGTCTTCGTCGAAGGCCCGCGACAAATCCGCCGAAGCGGTAAGGGTCATCGAATTTTCCCCCGTCAAAAAAGCATCTTGATGCGCCAGCCGCGCAGTCTACGCCAGATGCGCAAGCATGGCGTCGGCGGCGCCTCAGCGGCGCAGATCGCGCCGGATTGCCTGTGCCGCGTTGTGCCCCGGCGCGCCGGTCACGCCGCCGCCCGGGTGCGTTCCCGCACCGCACAAATACAAGCCCGGAACCGCGCCGCGATAGTTCGCGTAGCCCAGCATGGGCCGGGCGCTGAACAATTGATTGAGCGAAAGCGCACCGTGGAAGATGTCGCCGCCGAGCAAGCCGAAGTCGCGCTCCAGGTCGAGCGGCGACTTGATCTGGCGGCCGAGCACGGAATCCTTGAAGCCCGGCGCGAATTTGTCGACCGTGGCGATCATCACGTCGGCCACTTCCTCGCGATGATCGTCCCAGTTGCGTCCACCCGACAGAACCGGTTCTACGTGCTGGCAGAACAGCGACGCGACATGCTGGCCCTTGGGCGCCAGCGAATCGTCGAGCGTGGATGGGATCAGCATTTCCACGATGGGATTCTTCGACCAGCCGCCGGCACGCGCCTCGAGATAGGCGCGATCCATGTAGTCCAAACTGGGCGCCATGATGATGCCGGCAGTGAGGTGATCGCCCTCGCCCGGCAGGCAGGTGAAATTCGGCAGGTGCGACAACGCCACGTTCATGCGGAACGTGCCCGAGCCGCAGCGCCAGTTCGCCATGCGCTCGCGCACCGGCGCGGGCACGACGGCGGGATCGAGCAGGCGTTCGTACAGCAACTTGGGATTGACGTTGGCGACGATGGTCTTCGCGCGCAACGTCTCGCCCTTGTCCGTGATCACGCCGACCGCGCGGCCCGGCTTTGATCCATTGTGTTCGACCAGAATTTCGCGCACGCCGCAATCGGTACGGATCTGCACGCCGGACGCCATCGCGGATTTCGCCATCGCCTGCGTGATCGCGCCCATTCCGCCAAGCGCGTGGCCCCATGCACCCTTGACGCCATTGACCTCGCCAAACACATGATGCAGCAGCACGTAGGCGCTGCCCGGCGTGTACGGGCTGGCGAAATTGCCGACGATGCCGTCGAAGCCGAGCACGGCCTTGATCGGCTCGCTCTCGAAAAAGCGGTCGAGGTATT
>JAICYA010000437.1 GCA_025934455.1 Rudaea sp. | reverse complement strand
CGAGCGCGCACGAGGCGACGGTCAGGATCGCGAGCACCAGCACCGCGCGGTTGCGATGGAAGCCGAGCGCCAGCAGCAGCGCGAGCCCATTGAGCAGCGGAGCCGCCAGCGGCGGCCACAATCCCGTTGCTGTCACCGTGTTGCCACCCCAAGGATTTACGGACACGCCGACCGGCGCGTGCCTTAAGCATACCGCGTCGGCCGCCGCGGACTATGCCGTGTCCGCGTCGCGCGCGGTGCGACGGAGGTCACGTGACGCGTGCTTTGCGTGATGGGCGAGGGGTGGTGGCAAGGCCAAGACGGGTCACCGGCACCCCAACGCCGTCATTGCCGCGCAAGCGGGAATCCATTTTCGCTTTTCGCGCGGATCACAATGGATTCCCGCTTGCGCGGGAATGACGGCAGTGAGGGCACCGCACACCCGCGCGCACCCGCGCACCCCCGCGCGCGCCCACCCTCAGCCGCGCACCCTCGCGCGCCCGCGCACGACGCCCCTCTTGATAATTAATTATATCGCCAATTATAATTCCCGCGTGCCAAGCTCAGCCTCCCAACGCAAACCACGCCGCCCCGGCCGCCCGGCTGCGGGTGCCGACCTGCGGCCGCGCATGCTCGAGGCGGCCATCGGCTGCTTCACCGCGCGCGGGATCGCGGCAACGCCGCTTTCCGCGATTGCGACTGCGGCCGGCGTGACGCCTGCGCTGCTGCACTACTATTTCGGCGACAAGCAGAACCTGGTCGAAGCGATCGTGGCGGAGCGCCTGTTGCCCGTCGCCGTCGAACTGCGCGGCGCGCTGGAGCGCAACGGCGGCGACAGCGTCGATCTGAGCGCGGGCTTCGTCAACGCCGTATTCGAATTGATCCGGCGCCACCCGTGGTTCCCGGCGTTGTGGGTGCGCGAGGTGTTGTGCGAGGGCGGGGCGCTGCGCGAGATCGTGTTCAAGCGCGCGGTCCCGCAGTTGCCGCAAATGCTGGCGCAGCGCTTCGCCGCCGCGCAGGCGCGCGGCCGGCTGGATCCGCGACTCGATCCGCGGTTGATGGTCGTCTCGCTGGTCGGCCTGACGCTGTTTCCCGCCGCGGGCGCGCCGATCTGGCGGAAGGTGTTCGACGCGAACGATCTCGATTCCGCCGCGTTGCAAAAGCATGCGTTGGCATTGCTCGATCACGGCATGGGTGCGCGACCGCGCGCACGAAGGAGTGCGTCATGAAATTCGTTCGGCCGATCCTGTCGGGCGTGGTGCTCGCCGCGTGCGTGCTGCTCTCCGCATGCGGCCACGACGCATCGCAGGCGCTGGGCACGCTGGAATACGATCGCGTCAACCTGCCCGCGCCGGCGGCCGAGCGCATCATTGCCGTTGCAGTGCGCGATGGTGAACGCGTGCGTGCCGGACAACTCTTGTTGAAGCTCGATCCCGCGCACACGCAGGCGCAACTCGACGGCGCGCTTGCGGCGGCCCGGCAGCAGCAGGAATTGCTGCGCGAGCTGCAGGTCGGTCCGCGTGCCGAGGACATCGCGAAGGCGCGCGCCAATCTCGCCGCGGCGCAGGCAAATGCGCGCGACGCACGTGCGTATTACAACCGCCTGCTCGGCTTCAAGGACAAGAATTTCGTGGCTGCAGCCGACCTGGACCGCGCGCGCGCCGCGGCCGGCAGCGCCGATGGCCAGGTGGGCGCGATGCGCGCCGCGCTGGACGAGTTGCTGCATGGCAGTCGCCCCGAAGACGTCGCGCAGGCGCAAGCCGCGCTGGCTTCCGCGCAGGCGAATGCGCAGGCGCAACGCGTGTTGCTCGGCAAGCTGGACGTGGTGGCGCCGCGCGATGGCATCGTGGACAGCATTCCCTACAAGCTCGGCGACCAGGCGCCGGTCGGCGCGCCGTTGGCGATCCTGCTGGCGGGCGATGCGCCCT
>JAICYA010000053.1 GCA_025934455.1 Rudaea sp. | reverse complement strand
AAATCCACCGACCTCATTCAGCGCCATTCTGGACACCACGACCGCCGAAGTCAGCAGAAAGAGGTTGCAGAACAACGGCAACAGGATATCCCCGTGGTGTATCGGTATCGCGCGCACGTAATTCTCGATTGCCAAACCTTCGGCATCGAAAAAAACATTGTCGCAATAGACCAGTGCGACGCGCTCACGCAACAACGGAATCTGACGTTCAAGTTTTGTTGGTTGCCAGCGATCGTCCGCGTCGAGAAACGCGACCACATCGCCGCGCGCCATGCGGATACCGTGGTTGCGCGCCGCAGCTGGCCCCGCATTCGCCTGCGCGAAATAGTGCGTCGCGACTGGCGAGACGGCGGCGAAGGCGGCTACGCGTTGTGCCGTGTCGTCGTTCGAACCGTCGTCGACCACGATGATTTCAAGCTTGACGTGCGGATAGGTCTGCGACGCGATCGATTCGAGCGCCAGCGTCAGGCGCGCACCGTCGTTGTACGTCGGCACGATGGCGCTGATCGTCTTCATGCCGCCTGCGCCTGCGCGCCAAGTTTGCGCTCCCAGGCCAGCGCCGTGCGTGCGACCACATCGAGATCGTCGCAGCGCGGTTGCCAACCGAGCACGTCGCGAATTCTGCGCGCATCGGCTATCAGCACCGGCGGGTCGCCGGGACGGCGCGGTCGCAAGACGGTGGGAACCGTGGCAAGATTTGCACGGCTCACCGCGTCCAGCACTTCGAATACCGAATAACCGTGCCCATAGCCGCAATTCAACGTGGTCGAGTTCCCGCCCGCACGCAGATAGCGCAGCGCGCAAAGGTGCGCGCGCGCAAGATCGTCGACGTGGATATAGTCGCGCACACCGGTGCCATCGGCTGTGGCATAGTCGGTTCCGCAAACGCAGACGTGCGGTCGCCGACCGACCGCGACCTCGCAAGCGACTTTGAACAACAGCGTCGCGTCGCGCGTCGATTGGCCAATGCGACCGCGCTCGTCGCCGCCGGCGACATTGAAATAGCGCAACGCCACATAACGCGGACCGCCCGCCGTGGCGAGATCGCGCAGCATCCATTCGCTGACGAGTTTCGAGGAGCCGTACGGATTGATCGGTGCCGTCGGCGCATCCTCGTGCGCGATGCCATCGGCGGGGATGCCATATACCGCCGCGGTCGACGAGAATACGACGTGGTCGATGCCGATCTTTGCGCAACAAGCCAGCAGATTGCGGGTTGCGCAGGTATTGTTGCCGTAGTAACGCAACGGATCGGCGACGGATTCGGGCACGATCGTGCGTGCGGCGAAGTGCATGACCGTGTCGATGCGGTGCTCGCGCAAGATCCTTTCGACCAGCACGGCGTCGCCCACGTTGCCGACGATCAGCTCGGCGCCGACAACGGCTTCGGCAAATCCGGTACTCAGGTCGTCGAGCACAAGCACGCGTTCGCCGGCATCGGCGAGCTGCAACGCCACATGGCTGCCGATGTAGCCGGCACCGCCGGTGATCAATATGGGTTGTCGCGCAGTCATGCCTTCTTTTAGCGCTCGCGCGACCCCGCGTTTGTACGCTAACACACATGCTGCATCCGCAATTCAGCGGATCAGGCGCGGATCTGCTTGCGGCCGTGCCAGTAGCGCAGCACCGACTCGCGCAACCGCGTATCGAGAACAAATACCGGAATGGCATATACCGTCGCGACCAAAACCGCCATCGCCGCGATGCGTAGCAAGTGCGAGTGCAGCGGCGCAAACAACGCGGAGTGCGCAATGGCCACGCAGGCGCCGCCAAGGCTCACCGCTACGAGCGTCGCGCGCAAATCGGGCAACGCACGCAGCTCGCGCGGGCAGGTGAAGTAGCGCCCGACGTTCAGCGCCGCGAAGCTTGCGCCGGAGGCGTAGACGGCGCCAATCATGCCGAAGTGCGGGATCGCAAACAGATTCAGGACGATGTTCAAAAGCGCGGCGCCAAGCGTGAGAACCAGCACCGTGCGCGAGCGCTTGAACAACAGCAAGCCCGCGCCGCAAATTCCGAACAGGCCGTCGAGCGTGTAGATCACGCCGATCAGCACGAACACCTTCGCCGAAGCGGTCTTGTCGCCGCCGGCCAACAGCAGCAGCATGTCGGGACCGACCGTGAGCAACCCCGCAATCATCGCCACCGTCAGATACACCAGCGCATGCAGCACGGTGCGCTTGGTGCGCAATACCGCCTCGCAACCTGCGGTTTCGAATTCGCGGATGCTGACCTGGGTGTAGGCGTTGTACAGCGCGAAGTTGAACAGATTGTTGATATTCAGCGCCAGGCCGTAGCCGATGGTGTAGACGCCGACATCGGCAAAGTTGCGCAACATCTGGCGCAGCATCACCCGATCGGCAAACGCGAGCAAGGTCGTTGCGATCTCGTTCGCAACCAGCGGCAGACCGTAGCGCAGGCCTTCCCGATATCCCGCGGAATCGAAACCGCGCCAGCGCAGCGGCAGGCGACGATGCAACCAGAATGTCAGGCCAATCGCCAATACCACGGCGACCAACAGTCGCGCGGCGTACACGCCGAGCGCGCTGCGTTCGACGAAGTACACGATACCCAGCACTGTCGCCGTCTCGGCCCAGCGCTGGCCGACCACGATGCGCACGGAAATATCCGAGCGCTCCGCGGCGAAGGCGAATGCGCCCACGTAGCTGATCCACATCGCCGGCAACAGCAGCGCGAGCATGATCCATCCGATCGCTGCGGTCTCGTGCGGCGCGATTCGGTTAATGCCCGCATAAACAAGAATCGCGCACAGCCAGAGCGCGCTGCTGGCCAGGAATGGCAGCAAGATGAAATTCGCGCCATAGCGAACCAGGGCTTGCGGGCCGGCGCCATGCGGGTAGAAGCGCAAGATGGTGTGCTGGGCGCCGAGCTTGCACACACCGGCGAGAATCAGCAGCCAAGCATCGAAGTAACCGAAGATGCCGTACTGTTCGGTGCTCAGCAGACGGGTCATAATCGGAAACGACACGAAGCCGGCGATCATGACCAGCACGTTGCCGGTCGCATAGCGCAAATAATGCGTCCCGACGCTGGCTCGCGCAGGCTCCGGATTGCCGTTCCACGCTTTGGTGAATTGCGCAACCATGCATCAAGCGCCGAAATTCAGCGTCGTCATTCCGACCTACAATCGCTGCGAGCTTGTGCAGCGCGCGGTCGATTCGGTTCTGCGGCAGGATCGCATTGCGCCTCTCCAGATCGCGTCTCTTCAAATCGTGGTAGTCGATGATGGTTCCACCGACGGCACCTCCGCGAGTTTACGACGGCGCTACGGCGCCGATCCGTGCGTTGAAATACTTACGCAGCCGCACGGCCATGCCAGCGCGGCACGCAATGCGGGTTTGCGTGTCGCGCGCGGCGAATTCGTCTGCTTTCTGGATTCCGACGACTATTGGCTGCCCGATACGCTCGCCATCTTCGACGCCGCCTTTGCGAAGGTTCCGGAACTCGCTTTTGTCGGCCTCGATGGTGCGACGCTGGCGGACGCGAGCCACGTGGCGCTCGAGCACATCGTAGCCGGCGATTCGCCGGGTTGGGCGCATCCGCGCTTTCCGCACGCCGGATTCGCCAGCCGTCCGTTCGATTTGCCGCACGGAAAACGGACGCAACTGCTATGCGGCGATTTCTTCCCGGCGATCGTCAACGGCGATCTGTTCTATCTGAGCGGCCTGATGATGCGCCGTGAATGCGCCGCTGCCGCCGGGTCGTTCAACGAACGCCTGCGTCGCTACAACGACTGGGAATTCTTCGCGCGCCTGTGCCTGCAAGGACCCGGCGCTTATCTGGATCACGACGGCTTTCGCCGCGACACCGGCCGCGCCGACCAGATCTCGCGCCGGCCTCCGATCACGACCGTGCCGCGACGGCACCTGTTCATCCTGTGCGCCCTGCTGCGACGCGACGACACGCGCGCCTATGCGTCGCAGCTGCGCGCTGCCTTGGGCGACGCGCACTATGCGATGGCGCGCGCCTTGCGCCATTGCGCGCACCGGCGCTGGGCACGATTATACTTTTATCGCTGTATACAAATGCATCACCATATCCTGCGCAGCCTGGTTTTTCTGCTACGCGCGCGTTAATTGCGATCCATCGTTTCCATTCATATTGGTGAACGAATTTTTCGTTGACATTGCGACTAGCTCTGGCACACTGCGTCGGTAAGTTTTACCGATTCAGATGGCAGTTAGCCAAGCGTTTTGCCATTGCGTTCGTTGTTACGGCGTCATCCGCGCAATACGGAACGCGCATAAGGCCACGTTGCGGCACCGCCCACCCAGCGCCTAGTACGCGCATTTGCTTAGCTTCCCCTGACAACTTGCCGCCATCGAGATTCTCTCGGCGGCCTGCCCCTGTTCGCAATAATAAATTCCCGTTTTCAAAACAAGGACCTGAGCCACCCTTAGCGAATCCATTACCGCAATGATGAAATTTTTACACACCTCTTCGGTCTTGTTTCTTGTTCTTCTCTTTCTTGACGCCGCAAACGCACGCGAACTCAATCGACCGCTGCCGCGTCCGCCGCCGCAGTCGCCGACATTAATGCCAGTATCGATTCCGGCATCGATAATCGGTACCACGTATTACGTGCGCACGGATGGCGGCTCCATCAGTCAATGCAACGGTCGCAGCAATGCGCCGTATCCCGGCAGCGGCAGCGCACAAAACTGCGCCTGGCATCACCCGTTCGATGCATTGCCGCCACAGGGCGACGGCGCCAATCCGGCCATCGCACTGCATGGCGGCGACACGCTGATCATCGGCTCGGGCAGCTATGAGATGGGCCTGAACGCAGCCGGCGCGTCGGCTTATCCGGCCTGCAACAGCGCCTGGTCCTGGGACTGCTTCATGGCCTCGATTCCCAGCGGCACGAGCGCGCAACCCACGCGCATTCTCGGCCAGGGCTGGGACCAGGGTTGCAGCGCGCCGCCCCAACTGTGGGGCAGCCAGCATTCCGTCGAGGTGCTTTCGTTGAATGGCAGCAGCAACGTGACGGTCGGCTGCCTCGAAATCACCGACCACAGCAACTGCATCGAGAATCATCTCGGCGGCGGCGGTCCGTTGGCCTGCAATCGCACGACACCGCCGTACGGCCCCTGGGCGTCGTATGGCATCTACGCCAAGGATTCGAGCAATGTCACGCTGCAAGACTTGCACATCCACGGCATGGCCAACCGCGGCGTCCTTGCCGGGCGTCTGAGCAACTGGACGCTGAACCGCGTGCAGATTCTCGCCAACGGCTGGGCCGGCTGGGACGGCGACCTGGGCGAAGCGGCCGGCTCGTCGGATTCTGGGCAAATGTTGTTTCAGTCCGTCGAGGTCGGCTTCAACGGCTGCACCGAGAATTATCCGAGCACCGACATCATCGGCTGCTGGGGGCAAGTGGAAGGCGGCTACGGCGACGGCTTCGGCGAAACGACCACGAGCGGCAACTGGGTGTTCCAGAATTCCTGGTTCCATCACAACACTCAGGACGGCCTCGATCTGCTTTACGCCGACACGACCGCGACGATCGCCGTGCAGCAATCGCATGCCGAAGGCAATGCGGGCAATCAGGTGAAACTGGCCGGCACGCCGACGATCGAGAACTCGGTCATCGTCGGCAACTGCGCCTATTTCCAGGGACAAGACTACATGTCGGGCGACAACTCCGGTGGCGGCAACACCACCGGCGACCAATGCCGGGCAATGGGAAACGCGCTGGTACTCTCGGTGCAACCCGGCCTGAAGGGGCTCGTGCGTTACAACACGATCACCGGCCAGGGCGATTGCCTGATTCTCGCCATCAACGGCGATTCCACATCCAGCGTCGCGGTGCAGAACAATACGCTGATCGGCCAGCCAAACTGGGTGGATGGCGGCCAAACTCAGTCGTGCCTGTTCTATTGGGACAGCGGCCCGACGAATTGGCCCGTTAGCTACGCGGGCAATCTGACCTACCAGGTCAAGGACAGTTATTGCCCGCCCGGCACCAACCGCTGCAATATCGACCCGCAAATCGTGAGCGCCGATATGGCGACATTCGATGCGCTGCCAAAGCCCTCCAGTCCGTTGATCAATGCCGCTGATATCGGCGCGGGCATCCTGTCGGTCGATTCGCGCGACCTGCCGCGACCTACACTCGGCGGTTACGATATCGGCGCGACGCAATATCAGGGAGCCGGAGACACAGACAGCATTTGGTGCAATGGGTTCGAGTTCAATCCGAGCTCGTGCCAGTAGAATAGGACAACCGCAACGCGCGTGCGACGCGCGCTCGTTGCGGCATTTCGCGGCGAAACGGTTTCGCCAGCACGGACGCGAACGCGCATGCACACATTATTGTCGCCATTGGGTTCCGGCTTGCTGCTGGCGCTGCTGCTGACGTTGCTCTGGCGACGGCTGCCGCATTGGTTGCGCTGGTTCGGACTCGCGCTCGAATTCACGTTGATCGTGCTGATGTGCCCGTTCGGCGCCAATGCGCTGGTCTGGCAGATCGAATCGCGCGTTCCGGCAAATGCCGCTTGTTCGGCTACGCCGCCAACATCGATCGTGGAGCTGTCCGGCGGACTCGAGCGCGAGCCTGCCGACAACACCGACTTCAGCGCACTGGCTCCGATTACGCTTGCGCGCGCGCTCGCGGGCATCGGACTGTGGCGAAGTCAGCCGAATGCGACCCTGGTTTTCGCCGGCGGCGGACCGTTCGCTATCAGCGAAAGCGCGATCCTGCAGAAATTTGCGCAGCGACTCGGCGTCCCGGCCGCGCAGATTCGCACCGAACAGCGCTCACAAACGACATGGGAAAACGCCGCGCAACTGCACGCGCTCGAGCCTGCATTGCCCGAGCGGATTTGGCTCGTGAGTTCGGCCCTGCATTTGCCGCGCGCGCTGATCGCGTTTCGCGCCGCGGGATTCGCACCCTGTCCGTACATCAGCGATCGCCGCTATTTGCCGCCGGGTGGCGTCGGTTACTACCTGCCGCAGAGTTCGGCGTTGAGCAAAAGCGAAGCCGCCCTGCACGAACTGCTCGGTGCGCTCGATTATCGCTGGCGCGCGCGTTAAGTGGCCGTCAACTGCGCGTAAGCCGCCAGCAGCTGACGACCGACGACGTTCCAGTCGTAAACCTGCTCCGCCTTCTTGCGCGCCGCCGTTCCCAGACGCGCGGCCTGCGCGGGGTGGTCGATAAGCCGCACGACGGCGCTGGCAAAATCCTCCGCGCCATCGGCGAACAACGCTTCGTCGTCCGGCGCGAGCATGATCCCTTCCGCGCCACGGCGCGTGGTGACGATCGGCATTCCATAGGCCATGGCTTCCAGAACCTTGAGCCGCGTGCCGCTGCCGGCGCGTAAAGGCACGATGTAGATCGTGGTGTCGTGGATGATCGGCGTCAGGTCCTCCACGAACCCCAGCAAATGCACGTTCGCTGCAATTTTTGGCGCGACGCGCACGCCATCCGCGTTGCCGACGAGCACAAACTCCGCATCGGCGCGCGCATCGAGAATGCGCGGGAAGATTTCGTCGAGGAACCATTGCACACCGTCCCGGTTCGGGAACCAATTCATGCCGCCGACGAACACCAAACGTGCCGGATGTACCGACGCAGTCGGCGCGGGGCGATGCATTTCGACGTCGACTCCGTTCGGCACGATCGCTATCGATGCCGTCGACGTCAATTGCGCGAGTTCTCGCGCATCGTCGCTAGAACATGCCAGGACGCAATCAGCCACGGTGCAGGCGTGCTGCTCGAATGCCTTCAGCTTCGGCACCTGTCGACGCAGCAAATGACGCTGCGGCCACCACGGTTCGATCGCGGCGCGTTGCTGCAACAACAGGTGTTCCACGTTGTGTGCGTCCAGCACGAGCGGCACGCGCACCGCAGCGACGTCGATCAGCGCCATCAGCGGCAGGATGCAGATATGGATCGCATCGATCTCGGGCAGCAGTTCCAGGATGCGCTTGCGCATCGGCGCGCAGGTGTACTTCTCGGCGACGAAGGGCCGCGGCCCCAGCACGCCGCGAAGCAGCGCTGCGATCAGCCGCCAAAACGAGTGCTGCGCGGGAATCGGGAATGTTTCGAATCGCTTGAGGATCGCGCGCAAGGGTCCGCTCTGCGCGGGCACGTCGTCATCGCGCAGAAAGCTCAGCAGGCTCACGTCGTGCGCGCTGGCCAGCGCGCGCAATACGTGCCAGGTGCGCAATTGATGTCCTTCGCGCGGCGGATAAGGCAAGCGCGTTGTCAGAGCCAGTATCCTCATGCGATCGAGCGCTCCTAATGGCGTTTCCACAGTCGGCGGCTATCCAGGGTCAGACTCGCCGGCAGCGCCAGCAGCGCAGCGGCGTTGAGCACGACGAAGCTGCCCGCGCTCGTCAACAAAGGGATGCGCAACGCCAGGCGCGGCGCCACCAGCGCAAGCAAGGCCGCGAGGTAAGCGGCGCTTTGCAGGTAGAACGCAAGGCGGTAGATCGGGCCATCCGCCCACGCGGAACTCAGCCACATCGCGATCAAGGCCCACGGTGCGATCAGGCGCAACAGCTTGTGCGACACCCACGGCAGGAAAACCGGATTGCGCCACGGATTGAGCAGGCGCGGCAGACGCATGAGCAACTGCCAGTTGCCGGCGAGCGTACGCAACTTGCGCCGGTATTCCTCGGTATTGCCGGCACTGGGCGTGTCGATTGCGATCGCATCGCGCGCCATCCAGACGCGGCTTCCGGCGAACACGACGTGCAGCGGAATCCACAGATCATCGAGCACTGTACCCGCCAACGGCGTATTGAATAGCGGCGTGCGCAACGCATAAACGGCGCCGCTGACGCCGTGCAACCAGCCGAGCTGCGCTTCGCCTGCGCGAATGAATTTCTCGAATCGCCAGTACAACCCGGTCGCTGTCGACCGCCCGGCCGCATCGACGATGCGCAATTCGCCGCTCACCGCGCCGACCTGCACATCGGCGAATGGCGCCAGCAATCGGCGCAGCGCGTCGGGCGCGAAGCGCTGCCGCGCATCGGCGAACACCACAAACTCGGTCCGGACACAGTCCATTGCGGCCTTCAGCGCTGTCGCTTTGCCGCGGTTT
>JAICYA010000094.1 GCA_025934455.1 Rudaea sp. | reverse complement strand
GTGAGCACGCCCTTGCGCGCGTCGACCAGCACCAGTGCGAGCGATGCGGTCGAGGCACCGGTCGCCATGTTGCGCGTGTATTGCGCGTGGCCGGGACAGTCGGCGACGATGAAGTCGCGCTTTTCGGTACTGAAATACCGATACGCGACATCGATGGTGATGCCCTGCTCGCGTTCCAGCGCAAGGCCATCGAGCAGGCGCGAGAAATCCGGCGGATCGCCGAGCGCGGCGAGCTCGTCGTCGCGAAGCAGGCCGGCGTCGTGCAGCAGGCGGCCGAGCAAGGTGCTCTTGCCGTCGTCCACGCTGCCACAGGTGATCAGGCGCAACAGGTCGTGTGTGTTTGCGCTGGCCATCAGAAATAACCCTCGCGCTTCTTCGCTTCCATGCTCGATTTCGGATCGTGGTCGATGGCGCGGCCCTGGCGCTCCGTCGTGTGCGAGGCGCGCATTTCGGCGATGATCTCGTCCAGGTTCGTCGCCGTCGAGCGCACCGCGCCGGTCAGCGGATAGCAGCCCAGCGTGCGGAAGCGCACGCGTTCACTGCGCACTTCTTCGCCCGGCAACAAGGCCATGCGTTCGTCGTCGCGCATGATGATGAGGCCGTCGCGTTCGACGACCGGACGCGGCGCGGCGAAATACAGCGGCACGACCGGAATGTTTTCGCGCGCAATGTAGCGCCACACGTCGAGCTCGGTCCAGTTCGACAGCGGGAACACGCGCACCGATTCGCCCTTGCGCACGCGCGTGTTGTAGACGTTCCACAATTCCGGACGCTGGCGACGCGGCTCCCAGCGGTGCTGCGCATCGCGGAACGAGAACACGCGCTCCTTGGCGCGCGATTTTTCCTCGTCGCGGCGCGCGCCGCCGATGGCGGCGTCGAAGCGGTATTTGTCCAGCGCCTGCTTGAGCGCCTGCGTCTTCATGATCTCGGTATGCAGGCTGGCGCCGTGCGTGAACGGGCCGACGTGGTCGCGCACGCCGTCCTGGTTGATGTGCACGATCAGGTCCATGCCGGTTTCGGCTGCCGTGCGGTCGCGGAAGGCGATCATCTCGCGGAATTTCCAGGTCGTGTCCACGTGCAGCATCGGCATCGGCGGCTTGCCCGGGCGGAAGGCCTTGAGCAGCAGGTGCAGCAGCACCGAGGAATCCTTGCCGACCGAATACAGCAGCACCGGCCGCTCGAACGCGGCGGCGACTTCGCGCAGGATGTGGATGCTCTCCGCTTCGAGGCGGTCGAGCGTGGACAGTTCGGACATGTTCAATGTTGCGGCTTGCAAGGCCGGGCATGATGGCGTCACCCGCAAGCCAACGCAAGCGGATATGCTTACGCCGATGAGCGCAAACGACAGAGCCGCACAACGGCTGGACTTCGTCCGCAGGCATCAGTCGGCCGCCGATTTTCGCATCGCGCCGGCTTCGGCGGATGCGAGTTTCCGCAGCTATTGGCGCGTGCATGCCGGCTCTGCCAGCCTGATCCTGATGGATGCGCCGCCGGACAAGGAGCCGATCGCGCCGTGGCTCGACATTGCCGCACGCCTGCGCGGCGTCGGCCTGCATGCACCGCAGGTCCTGGCCTCCGATACGGCGACCGGTTTCGTGTTGATGGAGGACCTCGGCAATCGTGCCTACCTGCCGGAACTCACCGCGGCGAGCGCCGATGCGCTGTACGCGGATGCGCTCGACGCGTTGGCGCGCATGCAGGCGGTGGATGCATCGGGTCTGCCGGCCTACGACCGCACCCAACTCGTCACCGAACTGGAATTGATGCCCGAATGGTTCCTCAAGCGCCATATGGGCTTTGCCCCGAGCTGCGAGGAATGGGACGTGATCGAAGCCGCGTCCACGCACCTGTTGCACGCGGCGCTCGAGCAGCCGCGCTGTTTCGTCCACCGCGACTATCACAGCCGCAACCTGATGATCGTCGATGACAGCAATCCGGCCGTCATCCCCGGCGGATTCTCGAGTCCGGGGATAATCGATTTCCAAGGCGCGATGCTCGGCCCCATCGCCTACGACCTCGCCTCGCTGCTGCGCGACTGCTACATCGCCTGGCCGATCGAACGCGTGCTGGCGTGGGCGGAGGGCTACCGGCAGCGCGTCGCCGCCAGCGTGCCTGCCGCGACTTTCCGGCGCTGGTTCGATCTCGTCGGCCTGCAGCGCCACATCAAGGTGCTCGGCATCTTCTGCCGCCTCAACTACCGCGACGGCAAGCCCGGCTATCTGGCCGACCTGCCGCGCGTGTTCGCCTACGTCGTCGAGGTGGCGCGGCAATATCCGGCACTTGTGGATTTTTCCACATTGTTGCAACGTGCCGTGGCTGGCCGCGACCTGGCCCTGCCGCGCGCGCAGGAAGCGACGGCGGCGCCATGATCGAACGCGCGCTGATTTTCGCAGCCGGTCGCGGCGAACGCATGCGGCCGCTGACCGATGCGACGCCCAAGCCGCTGCTCGGCGCCGGCGGTAAGCGCCTGATCGAATGGCACCTGGAAGACCTCGCGCGTGCGGGCGTGCGCGAGGTCGTGATCAATACCTCGCACCTCGCCGAACAGTTCCCGCCTGCACTCGGCGACGGATCGCGCTGGAACCTGCGCATCCATTACTCCTACGAAGGCCCGGAACCCCTGGAAACCGGCGGCGGCATGCTGTGCGCGCTGCCCCTGCTCGGGACCGACCCGTTCATCGCGGTGAACGGCGACATCCGGACGGATTTTGATTTTTCCACATTGCCGCATGATCCGCCCGGACTTGCGCACCTCGTCGTGGTCGACAATCCGCCACAGCACCCGGATGGTGATTTCGTCCTGCGCGATGGATGGCTCCACGACGAGCCCGCGCCGCGCCTGACCTTCGCCGGCATCGGCGTGTATCGCGCGCAATTGCTGGCGGGGCATGCGCCCGGGAAATTCGGCATCGTGCCGATCCTGCGCACCGCGATGCGTGCAAGCGGGATATCCGGCGAGCATTTCCGCGGCGCGTGGAGCGATATCGGCACGCCGCAGCGGCTGGCTGAACTCGATGCGCGCCTACGCGCGCAATAGATCGCGCAGGAACGGCACCGTGACGCGTCGCTGCGCGGCCAGCGCGGCGCGATCCATGCGTTCGAGCAAGTCCGCAAGGCTGGACAAGTCGCGCGCATGGTGCGCGAACAGCCAATCGAGCACGCCGTCGTCTAGGATCAGCCCGCGCGTGCCCGCGCGCGCGCGCAGCCAATCGCGGCGCGCCGCATCGTCAAGCGGGGCCAGGCGCGCCTGCGTGCAGGCGGAAAGGCGCGAAACCAGGTCCGGCAAGCCGATACCGATTTGCGCGGGCGGCGCGGCTGCGGAAAACAACAATGTGGATTTTTCCACCTTGCAGCGATTGTACAGATCGAACAGCGCGTGTTCGGAAGTTCCGTCGCCGGCGCTGGCGTGCATGTCGTCGAGCGCGAGCAGCTCACTGCCGCCGAGGGCACGGATTGCGTCCGCACGCTGCTGCGTTTTCGCTAGGGACAGGTACTGCGCGCCGCGGCCGACCGCGGTCGCAGCGGCGCAGGCGGCTAGCAGCAGGTGGGTCTTGCCGCTGCCGACAGGGCCACTCAGGAAAACCCACGGCGCCGCCGCACTCGTCGCCACTTCTTGCAGCAGGGCGAGCGCCGCGCCATTGGTGCCGGGAAAGAATGTCTCGAATCGCTGTTGCGCCGGCCAGCGCAGCAACAACGGCAACTGCGCGCTCATGGTGAGTCCGACGGCGACTCGCGGACGGAAGATTCGACGACAACCATCGCGGCGTGGCCACTGCCGTAGAGCGCGCTGGCGCGGTAGCGTTCATGCGCGTAGCGCAACACGACCATCGCCACAGAGGCCACCGGCAAAGCCAGCAGGACGCCGAGGAAGCCGAACAGTTCGCCGCCGGCCAGGATGGCGAAGATCACCGCGAGCGGATGCAGACCGATCTTCTCGCCGACCAGGCGCGGCACCAGCACGTAGCCTTCGATGACGTGGCCGACGCCGAACACGATCAGCACGCCGAGCGCATGGATCCAGTCATGGAATTGCGCAAACGCCGCAATCATGCCCATCAGCACGCCGATGATGGCGCCGAGGTAGGGCACGAAGCTGATCAGGCCGGCGATGATGCCGATCAGGGGGCCGACGTCCAGTCCGATCGCGAACAGGCCGATCGCGTACATCACGACAAGCACGAGCATCACCGACAACTGGCCGCGCAGGAATCCGCCCAGGGTCTCGTCGGATTCGCGCGCCAGGCGCACCGCAACCGGCTCGATCGACCGCGGCAGCAGGTCGTGGATGCGCGCGATCATGCCGCGCCAGTCGCGCAGCAGGTAGTAGAAAGCGACCGGCACGACCAGCACGTGCACGCCCCAGGTCACCAGGGCAAATCCGGATCGGGAAACCCGGGTCAGGATCGTGGCGGCCAGACCGCCAGCTTCCTTCCAGTGCTGCTGCAGGACGGCCGCCAGTTGCTGCGCGTCGGGCGACTCGAGGTTGAGGTCGAGCTTCGCGTTGAGCCAAGGCACGGCGTCGGTCTGCACCCAATCGATCCAGTCCGGCAAGCGACGGATCAGGGTGGCCACCTGGTGCTGCAGGTACGGGATCAGCCACAGCAGGACCAGGATCAACAGCACCGTCAACACCAGGAACACGATGCCAACCGCCGTTCCGCGTCCCATCCGCCAGCGCTGCAGGCGCTCGACCACGGGATCGAACAGGTAAGCGAACATCGCCGCGACTGCGAACGGCGTGAGTACCGGTGCGAGCAACCACAACAGCGCACCGACGATCAGCACCAGGGCAAGCAGTTGCCAGCGCACTGCGGTCGTCATGTACCCGCCTTGCGCGCGCGCAGCGCCTTGCGCGACCACACCACCACGTATTGCAGGCCGCTCGCAGCGGTGAGGATGGCGGTGAGAACGATCAGGACTTCAAGCAGGCGCGGCGGCAACTCGAGCCAGTGGCTCAGGTGCAGCAGTTGCGCCAGCACGTAAACGATTTGCACGACAGTGGTCAACTTGGACAGGTGCGTGGGCTGCGCGTGGATGCGCCCGATCAGATTGTGCCAGGCCACGGCGCCGGCGACGATCACCACGTCGCGACCGACCACGAGCCCGGTCAACCAGTCCGGATGCGCGCCGACCAGGCCGAGGGTGACGAAGCAGGCGACCAGCATCAGCTTGTCGGCGATCGGATCGAGCACGCCGCCGAGCCAGCTTTGCCAGCAATACCGTTTCGCGAGGAAGCCATCCAGTGCATCGGTCAGGCCCGCGATCGCGGCGACGACGACCGCCTCGTCGTAGCGTGTCTCGCGGATCATCCAGGCCAGCGGCACGACCAGGGCCATGCGCAACACCGTCAACGTGTTGGGCAGATGCCGCCACACCGTCGCGGTCGTCTCGGTCATGGTTACTGTGGCCGCAGGCTCAGCAGCGCGTCGATGCCGTCGACCGGCGGCTTGGCGTTATCCACCTGCAACGGCGAGGTGGCCAGCGAATCGAGTAGACGCTGCAGCGGACCGGTGATGTCCACACGCACCTCGACGCCATCGCCGCGCGCCTGTTCGGCCTTCACGCCGCGCACCAGTTCGTTGCGCGACAAGGCGCCGACCGCACGGGCGTAATCGACGGCGGAATGCAGGCCGCCGATCCAGACGCGGAACGATTGCGCCTGGGTATCGGCGATCGCCTGCGCGGCCTTGGAATCGGGCGCGGCGACTCCAGCCTGGTTAAGGCCCAGATCGGCGATCAACTTGTCCACGGCCGTGCGGTCGAACTGCGCGACCAGGCTCAGGCGCACCTGCGGCTTGCCGTCGGCCGTCGTGGCCGCATCCTGCGCATACTGGTATTGCTGCACGTAATTGGCGGCATTGGCCACAGCCTGCGCCACCTCGGGCCTGGCCAGCACCGCGTTGTCGCCGCCGGTGAGCTTGACCACGACCTGCGCGAGCGCGCTCTTGAGCGCCTCGGCGCGTTCGGCGTCGGACTGCGTGTTGACCGGCACCTGGCCGCTGTACAGGCCTTCGCCATGCGCGGGTGCGCTCGGCGCGAGCCACGCCAGGGCGAGCAGCGGCAACATCGGGGCGAAGCGGCGCAAGGCGGCGAAGGTCATGGCGAGGTTCCGGAATGGCGCCCAGTCTGCCCAATCGCGGCGCGAACGTCTATCATGCACACCACTTTTACGCGATCTCTGCCGCATGTCCTCGTCGAAAGAAGCCCTGACCTACCGCGCCGCGGGCGTCGACATCGATGCCGGCGAGGAAGTCGTCGAGCGCATCAAGCCGCTGGTCGCGCGCACGTTCCGCAAAGAAGTGATGGCCGGACTGGGCGGTTTCGGCGCGCTGTTCGAGTTGGCCGGGCGCTACAAGGAGCCGGTGCTGGTCTCCGGCACGGACGGCGTCGGCACCAAGCTGAAACTGGCGCAGCAACTCAATCGCCACGACACCATCGGCATCGACCTCGTCGCCATGTGCGTCAACGACGTGCTGGTGCAGGGCGCCGAACCGCTGTTCTTCCTCGACTACTTCGCCACCGGCAAGCTCGACGTCGCGACCACCGTCGCCGTGGTCGGCGGCATCGCGAAAGGCTGCGAACTCGCCGGCTGCGCCCTGATCGGCGGCGAAACTGCCGAGATGCCGGACATGTACGCGCCGGGCGAATACGACCTGGCCGGATTCAACGTCGGTGCGGTGGAAAAATCCGCGCTCATCGACGGCGCGAAGATCCGCGCCGGCGACGCCATCGTCGGCATCGCCTCAAGCGGCCCGCATTCCAACGGCTATTCGCTGATCCGCAAGATCGCCGCGCGCGCCGGCAATCCATTCGACCTCGACCTCGGCGGCACCAAACTCGCCAATGCGTTGATGGCCCCGACCACGATCTACGTGAAACCGATCCTGGAATTCCTGAAGTCGCAAGTCGTGCACGGCATGGCGCACATCACCGGCGGCGGCCTGACCGAAAACATCGTCCGCGTGGTTCCCGAAGCACTCGGCCTCGCGCTCGATTCCTCGACGTGGAAACTGCCCGCGGTCTTCGACTGGCTGCAGCGCGAGGGCAACGTGGCGCAAAGCGAGATGTGGCGCACCTTCAACTGCGGCATCGGCTACACCCTGATCGTGCCGCCCGATGCGGCGAACGCCACCATCGCCGCGCTGGCAAGGCTCGGCTTGCC
>JAICYA010000491.1 GCA_025934455.1 Rudaea sp. | reverse complement strand
GTGCCGCAATTGGTGGATCGCATCCGGCGCCTGTCCGCGCACTACGAATTACCGATCGTCACCTTCGGTCACGCCGGCAACGGCAATCTGCACGTGAACCTGCTGCCGCGCGACGAAGCGGAGCGCGAACGCGCGCGGCTGTGCCTGCGCGAAGTGTTCGAATCGGTGATTGCGCTGGACGGCACGCTCTCGGGCGAGCACGGCATCGGCACGGCCAAGCGTGATTTCATGAGCCAGGCACTGGACGCCTCCGCGCTGCAATTGATGCGCGGCATCAAGCGAGTGTTCGATCCGGATGGAATCATGAATCCGGGGAAGCTTTTGCCGGATGCGTGAGTCGCGCGCTTTCTTCGATCGCCTGCTCGCCGACATCCGCGTCTGCCGCGAATGCGCGGCGTACCTGCCGCACGGGCCGCGGCCGGTATTGCAGGCGCATCCCGATGCGCGAGTGCTGATCGTCAGCCAGGCACCAGGTCGGCGCGTGCACGCATCCGGCATTCCGTTCGACGACAAGAGCGGCGAGAAATTGCGCGACTGGCTTGGCATTGCGCGCGAAGCGTTTTACGACTCGAGGCGCGTGGCCATCGTGCCGATGGCGTTCTGCTATCCGGGCAAGGGCGCGTCCGGCGACCTGCCGCCCCGCCGTGAGTGCGCGCCCCGCTGGCATCCGCTGCTATTGCCGCGCTTGCGCAAGGTGGAACTCACGCTCGCGATCGGCGGCTACGCGATTGATGCGCTGCTCGGGAAACGCAAGCGCGCCACGCTCACCGACACCGTGCGCGCGTGGCGTGATTAGTTCGCCGAAGGCCTGTTGCCTTTGCCACATCCGAGCCCGCGCAACACGGCCTGGTTCGTCCACAACCCGTGGTTCGAGCGCGAGGCAATCCCGGCGTTGCAAGAGCGCGTGCGGGAATTGCTGTAGGGCGGGTCTTGACCCGCCTTTTTTCGATTCATGCATCCATGGTGGGTCAAGACCCGCCCTACAGAAGGTATGCCGCGATCTGCATCACGATCAGCGCGTAGATGCCCGCGAGCACGTCGTCCAGCATTACGCCGAAGCCGCCGTGCACGCGGCGATCGGCGATGCGGATGGGCCACGGCTTCCAGACATCGAACAGGCGGAACAGCAGGAAGCCTGTAACCATCCATTGCCAGCCGAGGGGCGCCGCGCACAGCGCGATCCACTGCCCGACGAACTCGTCCCAGACCAGCGCGCGGTGATCATCCACGCCCAGGCGCCTGCCGGCGACGTCGCAGGTCCACACGCCGAGCGCGAATGTCAGCACCAGTACCACCACGTACCAGACCAGCGGCAATTCGCGCAGCGCGAACCACCAGGGAATCAGCGCGACCAGCGAACCGGCGGTGCCAGGCGCACGCGGGAACAAACCTGAGCCGAAACCGCAGGCGATCCAGCCGGCCGGATGCGTCAGCAGCGCGCGTCGTTGCTCGCGCGTGAGCGATTTTCTTGCCGGCAGGACGCCATCGTTCATGACGCGAAATGCTGCCAGCCGCGGCGCGGCGGTTCCACCGTGCTTCCGTTCGCGTCGCGCACGCGCACGCCCGG
>JAICYA010000379.1 GCA_025934455.1 Rudaea sp. | reverse complement strand
GACGGCGAAACCATCGTGCGCGCCGATCCGCACATCGGCCTTCTGCACCGCGGCACCGAGAAGCTCGCCGAGTCCAAGCCGTTCAACCAGTCGATCGGCTACATGGATCGCTTGGATTACGTGTCGATGATGTGCAACGAACACGCCTACGTGCGCGCCATCGAAAAGCTGATGGGCATCGAGGCGCCGATCCGCGCGCAATACATCCGCACGCTGTTCGACGAAATCACGCGCATCCTCAATCACCTGATGTGGATCGGCTCGAACGCGCTCGACCTCGGCGCCATGGCGGTGTTCCTGTACGCGTTCCGCGAGCGCGAAGAACTCATGGATTGCTACGAGGCGGTGTCCGGTGCGCGCATGCACGCGACTTATTACCGCCCCGGCGGCGTCTATCGCGACTTGCCCGACAAGATGCCGCAGTACAAGGAATCGCGCTGGCACAAGGGCGCCGACCTGAATCGCCGCAATGCCTGGCGCGAAGGTTCGATGCTCGATTTCCTCGATGCCTTCGCCGACGATTTCCCGCATCGCGTCGACGAATACGAAACCCTGCTTACCGACAACCGTATCTGGAAGCAGCGCACCGTTGGCATCGGTGTGGTTTCGCCGGAACAGGCGCTGGCTTGGGGCATGACCGGGCCGATGCTGCGCGGCTCCGGCATCGAATGGGATCTGCGCAAGAAGCAGCCCTACGCCATGTACGACCATATGGATTTCGACATCCCGGTGGGCGTGCAGGGCGATTGCTACGACCGCTACCTCGTGCGCGTCGAGGAAATGCGCCAGTCCAATCGCATCATCAAGCAATGCGTGGCGTGGCTGCGCACCAATCCCGGCCCGGCGATGCTGGAGAACTACAAGGTCGCGCCGCCCAGGCGCGAGGAAATGAAGGAAAGCATGGAAGCGCTGATCCACCATTTCAAACTGTTCACCGAAGGCTACTGCGTGCCGGCCGGCGAAACGTATTGCGCGGTCGAGGCGCCGAAGGGCGAGTTCGGCTGCTACCTCGTCTCCGATGGCGCGAACAAGCCGTTCCGCGTCCACTTGCGCGCGCCGGGCTTCGCGCACCTGTCGTCGATCGACACGATCGTCAGCGGGCACATGCTGGCGGACGTCGTCGCGATGATCGGCACCTACGACGTGGTATTTGGCGAGATCGACCGATGAAAGCGACGGGACACTACAACGAGGTCAAGGACGTCGATCCGCTGGTCGCGTTGACCGCGCACACGCGCGAGCACATCGACCACTGGGCGGCGAAATTCCCGGCGGATCGCAAGCGTTCGGCGCTGATCCAGGGCTTGTTCGCGGCGCAGGAACAAAACGGCGGCCACTTGACCGACGAGCTCATCACCGCGACGGCCAAGTACCTCGACCTGCCGTCGGTGTGGGCCTACGAGGTGGCGACGTTCTATTCGATGTTCGAGACGCATCCGGTCGGACGCAACAACGTCGCGGTGTGCACGAACATCAGTTGCTGGCTCAACGGCGGCGAGGACATCCTCAGGCATTGCGAGAAAAAACTCGGCATCAAGGTCGGTGCATCCACGCCGGATGGCCGCGTCTACCTCAAGTGCGAGGAAGAATGCCTTGCGGCCTGCTGCGGCGCGCCGATGATGGTCGTTAACGGGCATTACCACGAGCACCTGACGCCGGAGTCGGTCGACAAGATTCTGGATGGGCTCAAATAACCATGGCCGTAGGATTCGCACCCCAGGAACACCAGGTCGTCTATACCACGTTGCATTTCGACAAGCCGTGGTCGATGGACAGCTATGTGCAAACCGGCGGCTGGCAGGCGTGGAAAAAGATTCTTGCCGAAAAGCCCGATCCGGCCACGATCGTCGACGAATTGAAGAAATCCTCGCTGCGCGGCCGCGGCGGCGCGGGATTCCCCACGGGTCTGAAGTGGAGCTTCATGCCCAAGGGCGCCATGCAAAAGTATATTTTGTGCAATTCGGACGAATCCGAACCCGGCACCTGCAAGGATCGCGACATCCTGCGCTACAACCCGCACGCGGTGCTCGAGGGCCTCGCCATCGCCTGCTACGCGACCGGATCGACCGTTGCCTACAACTACCTGCGCGGCGAATTCCACCACGAGCCGTTCGAGCATTGCGAAGAAGCGCTGCGGGAGGCCTACGCGGCTGGACTGCTCGGCAAGAACATCGGCGGCAGCGGCATCGACGTGGACATTCATAACGCACTCGGCGCCGGCGCCTACATCTGCGGCGAGGAAACCGCGCTGATGGAATCGCTGGAAGGCAAGAAAGGCATGCCGCGCTTCAAGCCGCCGTTTCCGGCCGGGTTCGGCCTCTACGGCAAGCCGACCACGATCAACAACACCGAAACCTACGCCTCCGTGCCGGCGATATTGCGCCGCGGTGCGGAGTGGTTTCTGTCCCAGGGCAAGCCGAACAACGGCGGGCCGAAGATTGTTTCCG
>JAICYA010000355.1 GCA_025934455.1 Rudaea sp. | reverse complement strand
CTGCGTCGCCGCGGCGCGCTGCGAAATCGAAAACCTGCTGTCGCTGCCGTCGGGTTATCAGCGCGATCTTCAATTCTGCAAAGGTTCGATCTTCCACGGCGTGCGCCATGGCCTGGCGGCGCTGGAGCTGGTACCGGACTTGTTGGCGCGGTTGCAGTGGAACGAAGCGACGATGTGTGAGGCGATCACGCCGCAGATGTACGCCACCGACGTGGCCATCGAGCAGGCCGCGGCTGGGGTTCCGTTCCGCGAGGCCTATCGAAAAGCCGCCGACAGCGCCGCGGGTGCGGGCGAGGGCAGGACGCCGGAGTCGAGCCTGGCTGCGCGTACGTCGCCCGGCGCGGCAGCGGACCTGCGGCTGGATGAACTGCGCAGCCGGCTTCGCTTGCTTAACGAGTAAGCCAGCCCTGTTTCCGCGCCGTGCAAACCGCGTAGGGGAAAATCCACGACAGCGCCAGGATCGAATAGAACGAATAGCCGATGCCGTAGATGAAATCCCAGGAGCGTTCCGCGCGCAGGTAGTAGAGCATGTTGAACGCTGCGATCAGCAGCATCGCGCAGGCGAAGCGCAGCAGCATGTCGGGATGGTCGAACATCGTCGCCACGAGCAGGACCATCGCGGCGATGCCGACCGGATGGCGCGTGGTGGTGACCAGCGAATCTGCCAGCGCGATCGCACGCGCGCGGCGCGGGCGCTTCCACACGATGCGACCGAGGAAGCGCATTTCCTCGCGCACGTAGCTGCGATCCCAGCGCAGGAACATCTTGCACAGTTTCTTGTACGCCACCGGCACGATGGTGTGAACGACGCCCGCGCGCTGGTAGACGCTGTCGTAGCCGGCGTCGAGGATGTCGTTGGTCATGGCGCGATCCTCGCCAAACGTGCAGCGCTTGCCGAGGAATTCCTGCGCGACCCAGCGTTCGAGCACGCGGTGCACGGCTTCGGTGCGATAGGCGGCGAGGGCGCCCGGACAGCAGTAAACCGTGCCGTAGGTGCTTTGCGCGGCGCGCAGGAAATCGAAAGACAGCACGAAACGCACGTTGAGCATGCGTGGAATGATGCCGGCGGCGCGGTTGTAAACGCTGACCTTGCCCGCGACGGCACCGACCTTGGGATCGCGGAATGGGCCGGCCATGGCGAGCAACGTGTCGGGATCGATCACGCTGTCGGAGTCGATCGTCACCATGACGTCGCCCTTGCCGCGGCGGAATCCGGCTTCGAGCGCGGCACGCTTGCCGCGGTTCTGGGCGAAGCGCAACGTCTTCACCAGGCCGGGGAAGCGTGATGCGGCGCGCTCGATGTGCGTCCAGGTGTCGTCGCGGCTGCCGTCGTCGATGACGAATATTTCGAGCCGGTCGTGCGGATAACGCGCCGTGGCGACCGATTGGATCGTGCGCGCGACCATCTCGCCTTCGTTGAAGGCGGGAATGATCACGGTGAGCGTCGGTGCGTCTTCCATGGTCGCGACCGGAGGAATGCGGTAGCGGAACCACAGCAAGGTACGGTACAGCAGCATGAGCAGGCCCATGCCGGCCCAGAGCAGGCTCGGTCGCGCGACGTAACCCAGCCAGCCGTACTGGTGCGCGGAATGAAGCAGGCCGTGAAATGCACGCAGATGCCACGTCGCTGCCACGACGACGACAAAACCGGCCAGTATGGCGATACGATAGAACGCATCGCCCGGCTGCAGGTGATAGTCGGGTACCGCCACAGGAGGCGGCAGGACTTGGGTATGCATGGGCAGCTGCTCGAATCGCGACCGCTCGCGGGCGGGGTTGGGGGCGTAGTGGAATCCAACGCGCGCAAAGATACCCGACAAACTCCGAATCCGGGTTAAACGGCACTTAACGGAAACAGCGGTTGCGCAGCGCCGCTGGCGCAGACTATCGTTGCCGCATGCAATCCAAGGCGCCAGGTTCTTGAGCGACACGTTGACGTTTACTTCGACGGATCGAGTTGCGATCGTCGCGCCGCACCCGGACGACGAATCCATCGCCACCGGCGGGCTCATCCAGGCGGCGCGCGCAGCCGGCGCGGCGGTGCGCGTGATCGTGCTGACCGACGGCGACGCCAATGTCTGGCCGCAGCGCTGGATTGAGAAGCGCTGGCGCATCGATGCGGTCGCGCGCGCGCGCTGGGGCGCACGCCGGCGCGAGGAAGCGCGCGCCGCCATGCGCATTCTCGGCCTGGAAGAGGATGCTGCGGTGTTTTTTGGCCTGCCGGACCTGGGCCTGACCGATTTGCTGATGCGCGCCGACCCGGCGGTACCGGCGGCGTTGCGCCATGAGTTCGCGGCCTTCGCACCGACCAGCGTTGTGCTGCCGTCGCTGGGTGACCGCCATCCTGATCACAGCGCGGCAAATATCCTCGTTCGCCTGGCGTTGCTCGGCATCGACGTGAAGTTTCCGCGCCTGCTGGAGTTCGCGGTGCACGGCGGGGTGGCCGATGGCACCGTCGCGTGCGACCTGGATGCGAGCCGGCAAGACCGCAAGCGTGCGGCGATCCTCGCCCATGCCACGCAGATGCGGCTGAGCGGCAAACGCTTTCTGCGTCATGCCGGCGCCGCGGAGGTTTTCCGTGCGGCCACGGCCGATGCGGTCGAAAATCCGCGCATTCCACTGCATGCGCACGCCGAAAGCGGCGGCCGCTTGCGT
>JAICYA010000459.1 GCA_025934455.1 Rudaea sp. | reverse complement strand
GGCGACATCGCGGCGGAGCGGGGCATTACTCTTGTTGTCGAGCCTCTCAGCAGCGGCAACGGACAGGGACGAATGGCGCTCGACACCGCTGCGGTCGCGTTTCCGGTGATTGAGGAAGTCAGCCATCCTCATGTGAAAATCTGCTTCGACATGTACCACCTGCAACTGATGGAAGGAAACATCACGAACCATCTCCGCCAGGGCATATCGAAGGGGATCATCGGCCTGGTTCAGATGGGTGAGGTACCTGGCCGGCTCGAGCCGAGGACGGGCGAGATCGATTACGCCTATATGATGAGGGTCCTGAGGCAGCTCAATTACAAGGGCTATTTCGATACGGAGATGGGTACGAGCACGACTCCCGAAGCAGCGATGCAACTGGCGAGGAAGATGTCGCTCGAGAATTAGTCTCCTGTCGCATTCATGAATTGGCTGGCGTAGTCCTGGCGCTGGTTTCCAGCGGATATCTGCGATCGGGTGAGGCGGCTTTCCGCAAGCCTTTTCATTTCAGCGGCCGGCGCTACTGTGACCTGTCGATGATACACTGCCGAACGACAGAATTGCCAAGGCTCGAATAAAGCGGCCGAGGTAAGTCAGAGCAAATATGAAACGGAAATTGGAAACGCTTGCAGGAGCGCTTGCGCTGATCGGGGTTGCGCTCACGATGGCCACGCCAGCGAAGTCGGCTCCTCCCCGGCCGCAGGGCCCGTGTGACATCTACGCCAGTGCGGGAAATCCCTGTGTAGCAGCCCATAGCACGACCCGCGCGCTTTATGCCTCCTACAACGGGCCGCTCTATGAGGTGATGCGCCAATCGGATGGCAAGACCCTCGATATCGGCGTCATCCAGCCTTCGGATTCACCAGTCACAGACCCGGGTGGATACGCCAACGCGGCCGCGCAGGACGCATTCTGCGCCAACACCTGGTGCTGGATCACGAAAATCTACGATCAATCCCCCAAACACAATGACCTTACGCAGGCGCCCCGCGGCGCATTCAGCGGCCCGGCATTGGGCGGATTCAACAACCTTCCGCTTGCCGATATGGCGCCGGTTACGATTATGGGCCACAAGGCCTATGGCGTTTTCATTGAGCCCGGAATGGGCCTGCGCCACAACGACGCGAGGGGCACGGCGGTGGATGACCAGGCGGAAGGGCAGTACTGGGTTATCAACGGCCAGCATTACAACTCCGGCTGCTGCTTCGATTACGGCAATGCCGAAATTGACAGCCGCGACGACGACAACGGCACGATGGAAACCACCTACTTCGGCAATGCCACCGCCTGGTTTCACGGAAACCCGCCCGGTCCCTGGGTAATGACTGACCAGGAGAACAATCTGGTGGGCTGCGTCAACGCCGATGGCTCCAAATTATGCGCAAACCTGCCGAATATCACGTGGCGATTCGTGACCGCAATGGCCAAAGGCGAACCACACCACTGGACCTCCATGGGCGGCGACGCGCAGCGCGGAGCGTTGGCCGTGATGTTCGATGGGCCGCGTGTCAACTCCACCTATGACCCCATGCGCAAGCAGGGAGCCATCCTTCTGGGCAACGGCGGCGATAACAGTGTCGGGTCGCAGGGCACCTTTTATGAGGGCGCGATGACGGCCGCAGGCACATTCCCGACGGACGGGACCGACCAGTTAGTACATGCCAATGTGGTGGCCGCGAGGTACGACGCGCCGCTGCTCAGCCTGGCTCCTGCATCGGCAATTGTCGCGCCGCCCGGACTCCAGACGTTCTCGCCCGGGTC
>JAICYA010000165.1 GCA_025934455.1 Rudaea sp. | reverse complement strand
TGCTGCGCTTGCCGCTCGTCGGAGGTTTGATCCGCGCCGCCAACACCGCGCGCTGCACGCGCACGCTGGCGCTGCTCACGGCGAGCGCGGTGCCGCTGCTCGATGCGCTGCAGATCGGCGCGCAGGTGATGCCGAGCCTGCCCATGCGTGCGGCGGTCAAGCGCGCGGCGCTGAAAGTGCGCGAGGGCGGCAATTTTTCGCGCGCGCTCGGCGAGTCGGGCTATTTCCCGCCGGTTGCGCTGCGCCTGATCGCGAGCGGCGAACGCGCCGGTGAATTGGAGCGCATGCTCGACGAAGCCGCGAACCAGCAGCAGCGCGAGCTTGACCGCTGGATGACCACGCTCACGTCCGTGCTCGGTCCGCTCGTCATCCTCGTCGTCGGCGCGATGGTGCTGTTCATCGTGCTCGCGATATTGTTGCCAATCTTCGACATGAACCAGCTGGTCAAATGATTTCGTTCGACCGCGTCGGCAAGCGTTATGCGAACGGCTTCGATGCGCTGAGCGACCTGAGCTTCGCGCTCGACGCCGGCGAAATGGCGTTCGTGACCGGCCATTCGGGCGCGGGTAAAAGTACACTTTTGCGCCTCGTCGCCCTGCTCGAACGGCCATCGCGCGGGCAGGTGACGGTGAATGGCCGCCAGCTTGGCGGCGTGCGTCGGCGCGGCATCGCGCGCGTGCGCCGCGGTGTGGGCATGGTGTTCCAGGATCACCGCCTGCTGCTCGACCGCAGCGTGTTCGACAATGTTGCGCTGCCGCTGGTGATCGCCGGGACGCCGCGCGAGGAAACTGCCAGACGCGTGCGCGCGGCGCTGGACAAGGTCGGCCTGCTCGATCGCGAGAAATCCGCGCCGACCATGCTGTCGGCGGGCGAGCAGCAGCGCGTGGGCATCGCGCGCGCGATCGTCGCCAAGCCGCCGGTGCTGATCGCGGACGAGCCGACCGGCAACCTCGATCCGCAGCTTGCTGCCGAGATCATGGCGCTGTTCGGCGAGTTCGAGCAGGTCGGCACGACGGTGCTCGTGGCCAGTCACGACCTGCCGCTGGTCAAGCGCATGGGCAAGCGCGTGTTGGTGCTTGATCACGGCAAATTGATCGACGATTTCAGGCCATGAACCGCCGCATCGAGAAAAATCGCGCGAAACTCGCCGCGCCAGAACCGCGACGGATTTTTTCGGTCTCGCCATTCTCGCTGCGTGCTTGGCGCGAGCAGCATTTGTACAGCCTGTTTTCCAGCCTTGGCCGCCTCGCCGCGCGACCGTGGGCGACGGCGCTGACCCTCGCCGTGCTCGGTTTTGCGCTGGCCCTGCCACTGCTGTTCTGGCTGCTCGTCGACAATGCGCGCGGGCTCGCGGGCAACGTCGGCGAAGCGGGCGCGATCAGTGCCTTCCTGAAACCGGACACCAAGGCCGACGCCGTGCAGGCGCTTGCCGGGCGCCTGCGTGCGCGCACCGACGTCGCCTCCGTCGCGGTGAAATCACCCGAGCAGGGCCTGGATGAGTTCCGCGAGCGTTCGGGCTTTTCCGATGCACTGAAGGTTTTGCACTACAATCCCTTGCCGGCGGTGCTGGTCGTGGATCCACGCGGCGATCCCGCCGCGCTGGCTGCGGCCTTGCGCGGCGATCCGGCAGTGGACCAGGTGCAATATGATGCGCAATGGCGGCAACGCCTGAATGCGATCCTCGGCCTGGCCCTGCGCGGCGCGCAGGTGCTGGCCGGACTGCTTGCGCTGGCGGCATTGCTCGTGATCGGCAACACGGTGCGCCTGGACATCGCCGGGCGCAGCGAAGAGATCGCGGTTATGCAGCTGCTGGGCGCCGATGCGGGCTTCGTGCGCCGGCCGTTTTTGTATTCTGGCCTCTGGTACGGTACGTTTGCAGGGGTGTTGAGCCTGATGCTGATCGGAATCGTGCAAGCAATCCTCGCCGCGCCGCTGGCGCGGCTGGCGGCCGCCTACGATCATGGTTTTGCCGTGCACGGCCTGAGCCTTGCGCAAATGCTCGCCGCGCTCGTCGTCAGCGCCGCGCTCGGCTGGCTCGGCGCCTGGTTTGCGGCGACGCGGCACATTGCCCTGGGCCAGCCGAGATAACGTCATGGCCGAAGCCGCACTCACCCGACACATCGCCAGCGAGACCCCGCGCGTGATGGTGGTGGACGGCTCCAAGGTCGTGCGCCGCCTGATCGAACAACTGCTCAAGGCCGACCTGCCCGGCGTCACCGTGCTTGCCTGCGAAAGCGGCGCGGAAGCGAAGAAACAGCTCGAAGCCGGTGTCGTCGATCTCGTCACCACGGCGTTGCGCCTGCCAGACATGGATGGCATCGAGCTCGCCCGTTTCATCCGCGAGCATGCGCCGCAGGCCTACATCCCGATCATCGTGGTGTCCGGCGACGTCAACGAGCGCCTGGTCAACCGCGAGCTGACCGAATACGTCACCGATTACTTCGACAAGTCGCTCGGCTTCAACGCGCTGAGCGCGTTCATCCGTGGTTATGTGGTGCCCGAATCGCAGGTCAGCGGCGAGGTGTTGTATGTCGAGGACAGCCGCGTCGTTGCGCTGGCCACGCGCCGCATGCTGGAAAAATACGGCCTCACCGTGCTGCACGTGACCAGCGTCGAGGACGCGGTCGCGCACCTGGAAACCGGCATGGTGCAGGGACGCATCGGCTGCGACGTCGTGCTGTCCGACGTCAACCTGAAAGGCGAGTTGACCGGCGGCGACCTGCTCGAACGCATCCGCACCGAGTTCGGCTATCCCAAGGGCCAGCTGCCGGTGCTGATCATGACCGGCGACGACAATCCGCAGAACCAGGCCGCGCTGCTGCGCGCGGGTGCAAACGACCTCGTGCAGAAGCCGATCGAGGAACGCCTGCTGATCACCAAGCTGCTGTTCCAGATGCGCGTGTCGCGGCATTTGCGCGAGCAGTTGCGCACCGCGGCGGCGTGAGCGGAATCCATCTAAAAATCTACTGCGCTCGGCATCTTGTGCGCCGGCGGTGCTCGAAATCCTCATGTACTGACGTGTACACTCCGGTTCCTGCGCTCCGGCGACGCGCAATCTGCCTTCGCTCGTAACGATTTTGAGATGGATTCCACGCACGAATTGAAGCTGGAGGCGTCGTGGAAGGCGCGCGTGGGCGACTATTTCGAGCGCCCGGAAATGCTTGCGCTGTCGGCATTCCTGCGCGCGGAACTGCGCGCCGGCAAGGCGATCTATCCGCCGCCGAAACGGATTTTCGCCGCGCTCAATGCCACGCCGTTCGAGGCGGTCAAGGTCGTCATCCTCGGCCAGGATCCCTACCATGGGCCGAATCAGGCGCACGGCCTGTGCTTTTCGGTGCTGCCGGGTGTGCCCGCGCCGCCGTCGCTGGAAAACATCTTCAAGGAAATCGAGCGTGACCTGCGCATTCCGCGCCCGGATCACGGTTGCCTGATCCCGTGGGCGCGGCAGGGCGTACTTTTGCTCAATGCGGTGCTGACGGTCGAACGCGGACTCGCGGGATCGCATCAGGGCAAGGGCTGGGAAGGCTTCACCGATGCCGTCGTCGATCACCTGAACCGCGAGCGCGAGAACCTCGTCTTCCTGCTCTGGGGCAGTTACGCACAGGCCAAGGGCAAGCTCATCGATACGCGACGGCACCTCGTACTCAAGGCGCCACATCCGTCGCCCTTGTCCGCGCATCGCGGCTTCATCGGCTGCGGGCATTTCTCGAAGGCGAACGCCTGGCTGCGCGAGCATGGCCTTGCCGAGATCGACTGGCGCCTGCCGCCGGCGGCGGAGCTGGTGTTGCCCGAATAAAATCGCCGCAAGGCGTTCCGTGCGGCGTCTGGCGCCGCTACGATGGACGTTTCCGACATTGGAGCGAGCCATGAACGGCAAGACGCAGAAGGATCACCTCGAGCAGATGCTGCTCGAACGCGCGCGTCCGCTCGGCGCGATCCGCGTCGCCGTGGTGCATTCCTGCGACGTCACGAGCCTCGCCGCGGCGCTGGATGCGCGCGCCCTCGGCTTGATCGATCCGGTGCTGGTCGCGCCGCGCGCGAAACTCGAACGCATTGCGCGCGAGAACAAGCTCGACCTCGCCGGCATCGCGATCGAGGATGCCGCGCACAGCCACGCCGCCGCGGTGCAGGCGGTCGCGCTCGCACGCGCGGGCAAGGTCGAGGCGCTGATGAAGGGCAGCTTGCACACCGACGAAATCATGGGCGCCGTGATCGCGGCCGACTCCGGCCTGCGCACCGCGCGGCGCATCTCGCATTGTTTCCTGATGCACACGTCGGCGTATCCTCGTCCGTTCATCATCACCGACGCGGCGGTGAACATCGCGCCGACGCTGGACGAGAAGGCCGACATCGTGCGCAACGCGATCGCGCTGGCGCAGGTCATCGGCGTGCAGACGCCGCGCGTGGCGATTCTTGCCGCGGTGGAAACGGTCAATTCGCGCATGCCCGCGACGCTCGATGCCGCCGCCTTGTGCAAGATGGCCGACCGCGGCCAGATCGCCGGCGGCGTGCTCGACGGCCCGCTTGCGTTCGACAATGCGGTGTCGGCGGAATCCGCACGCATCAAGGGCATCAAGTCGGACGTCGCCGGCCGCGCCGACGTGCTGGTCGTGCCGGACCTGGAATCCGGCAACATGCTGGCCAAGCAGCTCGAATACCTGGGCGGCGCGTCGAGTGCCGGCATCGTCATGGGCGCGCGCGTGCCGGTGGTGCTGACCAGTCGTGCCGATACCTGCGAATCGCGCATCGCCTCGTGCGCGCTGGCCGTGCTCGTCGCGCATCGCAACCGGTCGAGTCCGCCGTGAGCGATTGGATCCTGGCGCTGAACTGCGGTTCGTCCAGCATCAAGTTCGCGTTGTTCGACAAGGCGACGCTGCCGCGTGCGCCCGCGTGGAGCGGCCAGGCCGCGAACATCGGCAGCGCCGAAGCGGCGTTCGTGGAAACCGGCGCCGCGCCACGGCCGCTGGCGCCGGATGGCCCCGATCCCTACCGTTCCGCGCTCGCGCATATCCGCGAGCGGGTGCGTGCGCGCCTGGGTGGCGACCGCCTCGCCGCGGTGGCGCATCGCGTCGTACATGGCGGTGCGAAATATTTTTCTCCAGTGCGCGTGGATACCGCGGTGCTCGCCGACCTGCGCAGCTTCATTCCGCTGGCGCCGTTGCACCAGCCGTTTGCGCTGGAGGCGATCGCGGAACTGCTCGCCACGCAGCCCGGCCTGCCGCAGATCGCCTGCTTCGACACCGGATTTCATCGCGACATGCCCGTGGTCGAGCAAATGCTGCCGTTGCCGCGTGCCTTGCGCGAACACGGCCTGCGCCGCTACGGCGTCCACGGCCTGAGTTACGAAGACCTCGCGCTCGCGCTCGGCGAACGCCACGGAAGCC
>JAICYA010000058.1 GCA_025934455.1 Rudaea sp. | reverse complement strand
GCTGCTGTTGCTGGTGTGTGTGTGGTGCTTGTGGGGGGGGGGGGGTGGTGCTCGGGGGGGGGGGGGTGGGGGCGGGCCCCCCCCCCCGCCCCCACTTCCGGCGCTTCCTTGTGCCAGGCAAATCGCCATCAAAGATGGCGACGTCCCGTCGGGCGCACCACGTCGCCTCGACCGGATTCGAGGTGCAATGAGAATTCAGCGGCGCATTGGCATCCTTGCGCGCCGGTGGCCGTCCCTGGTCCCGCCATGGCGCCACCGGTAGCGCGCAGTCGAACGGATTGTGCGACGAACGCGACGGCGCTGTGGAGGCGGCAAACCCGCTCCAGCAGCGCCGCGTAGCCATCGTTGTCGCGGCTGTCGTGATCCGGGCGATCGCCGGTCTCGCCGGGATGCCGCGCGTCGCCGTCACGGCGGTGGCGGAATTCCCAGCCCCTGATTTCCGCAATCATCACTGCATAGGCCTGCGATTTCTCGCGATGCTGCTCGCAGCGCTCGCCGGCGGCTTGCCGTGTCGCGTCGTGGTGAAACTGGCGGGCGTCTTCCAGCTGTTCGACCAGGTTGCACAGGTTGGAAGGGATCGCGTCCATCGATACTTCCGGTGATGCGGAGGCACAGAGTCCCACGCTGCCGCGTGCTTCGTATGTGCGCTGCCGAACATAGGAAGGATGAGATTCAGGCGTTTTGTAAAGAAAACATGAAATCACGGGTCGCCCGCAGGTGGCGTCGCAGCGCTCATACGGGCCTCGGGCGGCCGATATTCGAGCAGGGTTCCGACAGTGCATCGACGCAGCCATCGCGCGCGCCTCGAAGACTTCGCCGGTCCTGAAGGAACCTCTGCCGCGCGCAGCCGTTGCAGTCGCAAGTACCGGGCGGCTGAATGACCGCACGACACGGAGGCCGGCCCGCACCGCGCGCGCTACATCTGTGCACGCAGGATCCGCGCGAGGCGGTGCGGCGGCACGGGTTGATCACGGGCGTTGCGCGCCGCGCCGGTTCACGTACTGCGCGAACAGGGTTTGCGAGCCGCAGATGAAGAGACGGCTGCGGTTGCGTCCACCGAAGGTGAGGTTGGACACCACGAAAGGCACCTTGAGCTTCCCAAGCAACGTGCCGTCCGGGGCGATGCAGTGCACGCCGTCGGCCGCGCTGCTCCAGATGTTGCCGTCCTCGTCGCAGCGGAAACCGTCGGCCATGCCCGGCGTGACCTTGTGGAATACCCGGGCATTGCGGAGCCGGGCGCCATCGTCGGAGACGTCGAACACGCGGATGTACTGCTCGGGATCGTGCGCGAATGGCGTGCCGCTTTCGGCGACGTAAAGCAGGCGTTCGTCCGGTGAAAAGCACAATCCGTTGGGGCCCTTGAAATCGTCCGCGACGACGGTGAGCGAACCGTCGCGCGGATCGAAGCGATACAGGTTGGGCGGCAATTCGGATTCCTGCTTGCCGCCTTCGTAGTCGCGGGTGATCCCGAACGTCGGGTCGCTGAACCAGATGCTGCCGTCGCTCTTGACCACGATGTCGTTGGGCGAGTTCAGGCGTTTGCCCCGGTAGCGGTGCGCCAGCACGGTGATGCGGCCATCGAGTTCGGTGCGCGTGATGCAACGGTCGTGATGCGAGCAGCCGATCAGGCGCCCCTCGCGATCGCGGGTGTGGCCGTTGGCGAAATGCGAGGGTTCGCGGAACACCGATACGCCGCCGGACTCGGTCCAGCGCATGATGCGGTTGTTGGGAATGTCGCTGACCAGCAGGCATTGCATGTCGGCGAACCACACCGGGCCCTCCAGCCAGCGAAAGCCGTCGCCCAGTTTTTCCAGCGGCGCATTGGGCAGCACACAGGACTTGAAGCGCGGATCGATGATTTCGATGTTCGCCATCCCGGTATCCATGCTCGGCTCCCTATTTCACGTGGCACGGCTGATGAACAGGCGACACGTGCAACTGCACGCACATCAATACGCACGGTTCATCGCCCACGGTGCCGGAGCGATGGCCCTTGCGGCCATCGGCGTCCTCGGTGCAGTCCTGGTCTTCGCCCAGCGAGAACTCGCCGACGCCGAATTCGCGGCGCGTGCCGTCCATGGATTCGACGAACCAGCGGCCCGACAACGGCACGATCCATTGCGGGGCAGGGTTCTCGTGCCACTCTCCGACCCAGCCGACCGGCAGCACGGTGAACACGACGGTCGCGTCGCCGCGCGGCTGCTTGTCGTTCCATTGCGGGTCTGCGTCGCCGAGGCTGCCCAGCTCGAATTGTTCGAGTGCACATTGCCGCTGATGACTGACACCCCGGTCATCCGTCCACAAGTGCCAGTATTCGAGACGTGGTTTCGCCTTGCCGGATATGTCAGTGGTCATGGTCGCTACCCGCTTCCCATCCAGGGATCGTGGACGGCGGCGCGGCGCCGGATGGCGTGTATACCGCGGTCGAGGACAAGGGGCGGCGCGCGATCACACCGGTGGGCGCGAGCTGCGTCGCGAACACCACCAGCAGCAACCCGCCGACCAGTCCGAAATTCTTCAGGAAATCCCAGAAGTGACCGCGCCCTTCGCTGTTGCCGGATTTCCAGAAATCGGCGAACTTCCAGAACGGGTGGTAGAGGAACGCGCTGACCACACAGAACAGCGCGAGGACCAGCGCCGCGATGCGGTCGTGCCAGCCGAACACGATGCAGAGCGGCGCAACGGTTTCCACCACGATCGCGGCGACCACCATCGAAGGCCCGATGCTTTTGGGCAGGAACGTATCGTTGGCCTGCTTCAAGGCATCTTTCCAGAACACGATCTTGTCCAGTGCACTGAACGGAAACAGCACCACCAGGCACACGCGGATCACGATCGGAATGAGGTAAAGGTCAGCCACATGGCAGCCTCCTACTCCGAACCTTCGCCGGGAACATCGACCGGGCCGTGTGAGATGACCACACTCTTCGGTACGAAGCCGCGCTCGCGCAGTCGGAACAGCGTGGCGCCGTACACCTTGGAATTGCCGCCGACGCAGTGGTGCAGGCCGAGGTGGAAGGCCTTGCTGTCCTTGTCGTACCAGCTTTCACTGGTCTGACAAGCGCCCTCGACGAAAGCCTTTCCTGCATTCCAGTTGGCGGGCGAGCGGGGCAGGCAGCCGCCGCGTTCGAGCATCAGGATCTTCTTGCCGGAAGACGCCAGCCTGTGCGCCAGCGTGGCACCGCCGGGGCCCGAACCGATCACGATCAGGTCGCAATGGTTGCCGCGCATTCCCTTGCTCCTTGCTGGGCCGCGTGCGACGCAAATGCTGATTGTACGACGACAGACGTGTAGGTCAGGTCAACGTGATGTCACGCGTGCCCTCTGCGATACGAGTTGAAACCATCCGTTCGTACCGCGCCGGACAGACCAGGCAGCTCGACCATCGCCTGCGCGAGCCGCGGGCGATACAGGCGGTCGACACAGAAATGCAGCGCGGCGATCATCGCTAACGACACCGAT
Source organism: Rudaea sp. (assembly GCA_025934455.1). The sequence continues at coordinate 5,492 of JAICYA010000058.1, read as the reverse complement.
GCAATTGCACCGTGATATGGACATGCGGTGCACGCTGCCGGCCGAGGGAGAAAACCTCGAGCGCCGTGCCGATCCCGTCGCGCGACACCCGCCACGCCGGGCGGCGCACCGCATTCAATGGGAGCCGTCGCCGCTGCCAGGATCGCCACCGTGTCGTCGTGCTGCGCGCATGCGCAGCGCGGCAATGAGCTTGCGCACCCGGAACTTCTCGCTGGATTCGCCCAGGGTCCGCGTGCTGTCGCCGAGCACGTCCTGCACGTAAAGTAATTGCACGATGATGGTGAGCGTCACCAGCAGCGGCGCTGCGATCAGCACCCCGAAGATGCCGGCGGCTAGGCCACCGACCAACTCGGATACGACCAGCCAGCCGGGTGCGAGGCGCACGGTTTGCGATTGGACCAGCGGCGTGATCAGGTAGCCTTCCAGCGCATGCGCGAACAGGTACAGCAACAACACATACAGGACGGTGACCGGACCGACCAGCAGCGCGACGAGCAACGCGGGCACCATCGCAATGATGGTGCCAAGGTAGGGGATGAAGGTCATGACGCCCGCGATGATCGCGAGCAATCCGGCTAGCGGCACGTGCAACAGCGTCAGCCCGATGCCGGTCAGGATGCCCACGGCCAGCATGGAGACGAAAACACCGAGCATCCAGCGCCGCAATCCGTGACCCACTTCCCGCGCGACCGCGCGCAGGCGCTCGCGCCGGCGCTCAGGCACCAGTTTCAGGGACATGTCGATGTAGAAACCAGGGCCGATGGCGAAATAGATGCCGGCGACGACGACGATGAACAGGTCGGCCACCATCTCGGCCGAGCTCGAAAGATAGCCCCGGACGTGGCCGAAGATCGCGGCAAGATCAAGCGCTCCGGCTGTCGACGATGAACCCTGACCGGGCTTGCCCGAGCCGATGCCAATCTGGTGCAACTTGTGCGCAACGCCTGCGCCGGGCAGTTCATGCTGGATGCTTTGGATCGACTGTTGCAGGCTGCTGCGCAGCGCCGGCGCCTCGCTCGCGACACGAAAACCGCCGAAGACGAAAATGCCGCCGATACAGGCGATGATGACCAGAATCGCGAGCAGCAACGCCAGCGGGCGGGGTAGCCGGAGCCAGCGCACCGCCACCCGGGCCATGCCGTCCAGCAATACTGCGAACAGGATCGCGGCAAACAGCACCAGCAATGCCTGGCTGACCGCCCAGACAAACGCGGCCGCACCCACGATCAACACCGCGACCACTGCCACGATCGCCGCGCGCTTGGTGAACTCGGGCCGCGTCATCGGTGAGCGATCAGCGCCAGCCATCGCGCACCTCCGGGAGTCACCGTTTGGCTGGGGGTGGACAGCGTCGACGGCGCAACTCGACAACCCTGGTCATGGTGCTGCCCATCGGCTCGACCCGCGGATCGAACCAGCCTGGCCAGGACGAAATGGGATCCACGTATCTGTCCATGCCGCTGCGCTTCCGTTCGCCGGAAGTCCCGTGGCTGGTTTGCGCAGGGGAAACTCCCGATGCGAGTAGAGTACAACCTTCGGCTGCACGAGACATTTTTGACATTCCGATCCGGTTTCGATTCAGGTTCGGAAAACCCGATGTGGACGGCGCGCTCCAGCACGGGGTCTCCCGCGAGCCCCATCCATCGCGGTTTCGCGCGCGGCCGGCGCTGCGCACGTCTTTGCGAATCCGGCCGCTTGAGCAGGTCACCGCGCGGTCCCCGCAGTCGGCCGTCTCTGCCGCTCCATCTGTACGTTGAATTCGGCGCCGAACAGGAACACGAAGGCGGTCAGGAAGAACCATGTCATCACCACCATGACCATGCCCAGCGAGCCGTAGACATTCCCGAATTGCGCCATGTGCGAGACGTAGAACGACATGCCGGCTGATCCCGCCAGCCACAGCGCGGTGCCGACGAAGGAACCTGCGCTCAGCCACTCCCAGCGCGGCTGCGGACGGCTGAGGCCGAAGCGGTAGAGCACCGTCATGCTGACCAGTGCGGCGACGGCAATCACCAGCCAGCGCGCGACCAGTGCGAACATGTGCAGCACGCTGGAGTGCGGTGACATCTGGCCGATCAGCAATGGCGCGCCGACGATCATGGCAAGCGCCAGCAGCCAGAAGAGCAACGCGCCGAACGCCAGTGCGACCGCCGTACCGAGCAGTGCTGGCCAGCTGCGTTTCTCCTCCACCTCGTAGACGATATTGAGCGCGCTGATGATGCCAAGTACGCCGCGCACCGCCACCCATACGGCGACAACGATACTGAGCGCGATGCCGAATCCCAGCTTGAGTCCGGAATCACCGGCGATGCCGTGCATGGCACTGCGCAGCGCGTGGATCAAACTGTGCGGCGCCACGGAAGATAGCGATTGCAGCTGGTCCGAGAGCTGCTGGGGTGAACTCACCAAACCATACACCGAGATCAGTGCCGTCAGCATGGGCAGCAGGGCGAACAGCGCCAGGAAGGCCACGCCGGAGGAGGCAATGAACACGTGATCGCGGAAGATCTCGTGACTGATGCGCCGTGCAATGTCCAGCCATCCGCGCAGCGGAATCTGCCACGGGTACCGCGCGGGTGCGTCGCGATCTGGGTCCCTTTGTCCTGACGCGTGCATTCCGACCATCGGCGCAGTGTCACTTCATCCGCTCGGCGATCCGGTCGGCGACGCGCAGGGCGTTGGCGATGATCGTCAAGGTCGGGTTCACCGCGCCGATCGAGGGAAAGAAACTCGCGTCGACGACGTACAAATTGTCGAGTTCGTGCGCCTTGCAGTCGAGATCCAGCACGGACGTCTCCGGATCGGTGCCGAAGCGCGCGGTGCCGGCCTGGTGCGCGGTGCCCCCGATCTGGATGTCCTTGCCCAGGTACAGCTTGCGCTCGAGCAGGTGCGGGTGCGCGCCGATCGGTTCCAGCAGTGCCCCCAGTTTCGCGCGCAGCCTGCGGTGCGCTCCCATGTTGTTGTCGGTCTGCTCGACCACGACCCGGCCGCCGTCATAACGGATACGGTTTTCCGGACGCGGCAGGTCCTCGCTGGACAGCCAGAAGTCCAGCGAATGGTGCGCGAGATATTCGAACGGCTGCTCGGGCAGCCATTCCAGCCACGCCGGCAGCGTTTCGCCGCGGATCGTGTCAGGGTGCGATTTGCCGCACATCTGGATCAGGCCGAGCGGATAGTCCCAATCGTCGTCGCCGAAGTAGAAATCGCTCACCGCCACGGTTTTCTGGAACACGGTGTCGTTGGGTTCGCGGGTGATCGCCATCAGCACCGACTGGTTGTGACGGATGTAGTTGCGGCCGACCTGATCCGAGCCATTGGCGAGGCCGTGCGGGTGTTTGTCGCTGGCCGAGCGCAGCAGCAGCAATGCGGATGACAGCGCGCCGCAAGCGACTACCACGATGTCGGCGGCATGCGTTTCCTTAACGCCGCTGCGCTCCACCTGCACGACGTTCACCACGCGTCCCGAGGCATCGGTGTCGAGGCGCGACACGTACGCGCCGGTCAGCAGCGTCACGTTCGGGTGTGCAGCCAGCAGCGGGTCGATGCAGATCACCTCGGCGTCGGCCTTGCCGTTGGTGAGGCACGGGTAACCGTCGAAATAGGGATTGCGGATGCACGGGCTGGTCGGCGAGACCTTGCCGTCTTGCTCATCCAGCAGGATGCCGAGCGGCAGGTGGAACGGGTGCAGGCCGTGGCGCGCGAAGGTGTCGGAGAGTTCCTGCATGCGCGGCTCGTGCGACACCGGCGGATACGGGTACGGACCATTGCGGTGAGGCTCGGTCGGATCCTCGCCGGCTGCGCCGTGCACATGGAAGAGCTTTTCTGCTTCGTCGTAATACGGCGCGAACACGTCGTACTTCAGCGGCCACTCGGGCGATACACCGTCGGCGTGCTGCAGCGTTTCGAAATCTCGTTCGCGCAGGCGAAACAGCGCCGCGCCGTACATCTTGGAATTGCCGCCGACGAAATAGTGCAGTCCCGGATGGAACGCCTTTCCGTTCTTGTCATACCAGGTCTCGTCGGCCTGATAGACGTGGTCGATGAAAACCTTCTTCGGGCTCCAGTTGTCGATCGACCGCTCGATGAAATTCCCGCGCTCGAGGATCAGGATGCGTTTGCCGGTCGGCGCAAGCCGCAGCGCCAGCGCGGCACCGCCGGGTCCGGAACCGATCACGATGAGGTCGTAATGGTGGTCGGGCATGCCCTTGCTTCCCGCTGGCTGTGCTGTGACAGAAATCATTCTTGTACCTCATCCAGCGTGCGCGCCCGTCAGTCGCGTCCTTCGACGCCGACGCCATAGACGTGCACCATCTGGCCGCCGAGCCAGCCGGAAACGAACAGCAGGATCACGCCGATGATCGAGAGCAGGATCGGGATACTGAAGGCCGCGCCCGGCCCGGGGAAACCGCTGGCGCGCAATCCGATATTGATCGCGTACAGCACGACGACAATCAGATTGATCGTCATGTGGGTCAGTGCGATTTTCTTCACCCGCGGCGCGCCGCCCTTGTAGAAGAGCAGGTCGATGAATCCCGGCACCGCTGCGCACAGCGCGCCGATCAGGCCGCCGATCATGCTGTAGAAGGCGACGATGCTCCATGCGCCCGGCACGCCGGACACATGGATCAGGTCGCAGGCGAGGGAAAAAATCCACAAGCCGATCGGGAACACGATCAGCATCGGATGGATCGGGTGTTTGAAAATGCTTGCCGGGGTTTGCATGGGGTTGTCTCCTTGTATCGACGAAAGCATCGCTGCCGCGTGACGTGGCGCGGTCAGATCGACATGCGGTTTCCATAGAACTCGTGGTCCTCGTTGTAGCCGCCCTGGCCGGAACCGAGATGCGCGTAGTCGTGCACGAACTCGATGGCCTGGATCCACTTGACCATCTTGAAGCCCAGCTCGTTCTCGCAGCGCAGCCGCAGCGGCGCACCGTGGATCAGCGGCAGCGCCGCCCCGTTCATTTCGTAGGCGAGGATGGTCAGCGCGTGCCGCATGTTGCGCAGGTTGTGGACGTCGTAGTAGATGCCGCGGTCGGCGCCCTCGGCGAACGAGTAGAAGACGGCGTAGTGGGCCTCGGGCATCGGCTTCACGATGTCGAGGATGTGGCGCATCGGCACGCCGCCCCACTTGGCGACGCCCGACCACCCCTGGATGCAGAAATGTTCCGTGATCTGCTCCTGTTTGGGCATCGCCTTGAGTTCGGCATAAGAGAACTCCCGCGGATTCTCGACGAGGCCATCGACGTGCAGACGATAGTTCACGAATCCGTCCTTCTCGAGCGCCTTGAACGCGTCGGATTCAGGCAGCGTGCCGTTGGCCCAGAAATGCGGCGAGATGTCACGTTCCGTGTACTGGGTCGTCGGGTTCCACGTTTCGGCCGCGCCCTTGAGCGGCCCGACCATGACCTTGCCGACGTTCTGGACCAGGCGGGCGAACCTGATCGTGAAGGGTGTCGCAAGCAGCCAGGTCGTGATCAGCACCGCCAAGGC
>JAICYA010000451.1 GCA_025934455.1 Rudaea sp. | reverse complement strand
CGCACCTCCAGCTCCGGCAGGAATACCGTCGCGCTCTCGATGGGGAGACTCTTCAAGGCCTTGCCGGCTTCATGACAGGCGCGCTGAAAGCCGAGCCCGTCGAAATCCGATTGGGCGCCAAGGCCGACCAGCAGCACGCGCGGCGCGCGCACGCCGGAGATGCCATGCAGCACCAGCGTGCTGCCGGGCTTGCAAGTCAGGTCGCCGGCTTCACGCAGCCGCGTCAGCGTGCCCTGACTCGCCCGATCCATCGCGGCAGCCGCGCCGGCGAAGGGCTGATCGAACACGCCGATCACGACGCACGGCGTATCGGCCTTTTCGGCGGAGGCGTGGGCAGAGCTGAACTCGAGCATGATGATCCACCAATGAAAAGATTCTGGAAGGGCGTGAACCGCTAAACTGCCGCGCTTGCACCGCCCGCAAAGTCGTCCAGTTTACTTCATGCAGCGCTTCTCCATCCTCGACCGCTATCTGTTGCGCGAACTGCTGGTCGGCACGCTCGCCGCGACCGCTGTGCTGCTGGTGATTTTCACGGGCGGGACGTTCGCGGACATCTTGAACAAGGTGGCATCCGGCCGGCTGCCTGGCGAAATCATGTTCGAGGTGCTCGGCTTGCATGTGGTGGACACGCTCTCCGCGCTGCTGCCCATGGCGATGTTCCTCGGCATGCTGCTGGCGCTCGGCCGCATGTACCGCGACAGCGAGATGCACGTGCTGTTCACTTCCGGCTTCGGTCCGCGTGGCATGTTGCGCCCCGCGGCGATGCTCAGCATCGGCGCGGCGATCCTGATTGCGCTGATCTCACTCTGGTTGGGGCCACTTGCCACGCGTACCGCGGATGCGGAAGTGGAACGGGCGAATCGTTCGGTGATCGCCGCCGGCCTCGAAGCCGGACGTTTTACCGAACTGCCGGGTAAGGGCGGCATCCTGTTCGTGGACACGCTGAGTCCGGACGGCACCCGGCTCGGCAAGCTGTTCGTCGAAAGCGAGCGTCCCGGCACCGACAACGGCAAGCCGGTGACGCAGATTGACGTGATCACCGCCACGCACGGCGAGCTGTATCACGAAGGCAGCGCCGACAATCGTTTCATCGCGCTATTCGACGGCCATCGCTTCGACGGGCATCTCGGCCACGACAATTGGCGGCTGATGAAATTCGCGCGCAACGATCTCGCGCTTTCCACGCCCGACAACGGCGGCGACGAGGACGACCCCGAACATTCCCGCGCGACCTCGCTGTTGATCGGCGACAAGGATCCGGCCGCGCGCGCGGAATTGCAGTGGCGCATCGGCGCGCCGTTCGCAGCCCTGGTGCTGGCGCTGCTGGCGCTGCCGATGGCGCGCCAGAACACGCGTTCGTCAACGCTCGGCCGCCTGCTGATCGCGGTGCTGGCATATCTCGTCTTCGCCAATTTGTTGATACTCGCGCGCACCTTCATCGCGCAAGGCAAGGCGCCGGCCGCGCTCGGCTTGTGGTGGGTGCTGATTCCGGTGTTCGTGTTCGCGGCGTGGCTGTTCGCGCGCCAGTACGCGACGCGACGCGTGGCGAAAGGGGCGCCGACATGATCGGGCTGGCATGGCGACGGATGCGAATCAAGCGCGCCGACCGGTTGATCTGGGGTTCGGTGCTGGCCAGCGTACTGCTGGCATGGCTGGTGATCGTCGGGCTGGACACCTTCACGACCTTCGCCAAGCAGGTCGGTGACATCGGCCGCAACGGCTACACGTTGGGACAGGCGGTCGCCTACATCCTGCTGACCGTGCCGCGCCGCGTTTACGACTGGTTCGTGTTCGCTGCGCTGATCGGCAGCCTGCTGGG
>JAICYA010000200.1 GCA_025934455.1 Rudaea sp. | reverse complement strand
CGGCAAGATCATCTTCACCAGCTCCGTGCACCAGGAAATTCCGTGGGCCGGGCACTGCAACTACGCCACCACCAAGGGCGGCATGAAGCAATTGATGGAATCGATCGCGCAGGAACTGGCGCCGCAGAAGATCCGCGTCAATTCGATTTGCCCCGGTGCCATCGAAACCGCGATCAACCGCAAGGCCTGGAATACGCCTGCCGCCGCCGCCTCGCTGGAAAAATTGATCCCGTTCGGCCGCATCGGCATTCCCGCCGATATCGCCAAAGTCGCCGCATGGCTCGCATCGGACGAATCCGACTACATCGTCGGTGCGTCCATCTACGTCGACGGCGGCATGACGTTGTATCCGGGGTTCGCGACGGGCGGGTGATACAGGTTGTGGTCGGCGCCTGTCACGGGCCGCAGCTATACTTCCGCTTGCACGGGAGACCCGACTCTGAACAAGCTGAGCGCCCAGGATATTCGACAGATGCCGCTGTACACCGCAGCGGAAGCCGCGAGGTTTTTGCACCTTCCGGCATCGACCGTACGCGCGTGGGCGTTTGGCCAAGGCTACAAGGTGAACGGCCAGCAGCGCCGTTTCCAGCCGGTCATCAACACCGCCGATCCGAAGGGCCGCCGACTGTCTTTCGTCAACCTTGTGGAACTGCTCGTTCTGGCAGCCATTCGCAAGGAGCATCACGTCGAACTGAAGCAGGTACGCAACGCCGTCGAGTACCTGCGCAAGAAGTATCCAAGCGAGCATCCGCTGGCCGATCACCAGTTCCAGACCGATGGCATCGACCTGTTCGTCGAGAAATACGGCAAGCTGCTGAACATTTCGAAAGACGGTCAGCTCGCGATGAAGGCGCTAATCCAGCGTTACCTGAAACTGGTGGAACGCGACGCGTCGGGCGTGCCGTTCAAGCTGCATTTGCCGCGACGCGTCGACACACCGGAACCCTTGGCTGCCGTGGTCATTGATCCCGAGCGCGGCTACGGGCGGCCGGTTCTGGACGGTCGCGGAATCCGCACCGAGGTGATTGTCGAGCGGTTCCACGCCGGTGAGTCCATCGCGTCGCTGGCCGAGGATTACGGGGTCGACAGCGCGGTCGTGGAAGACATCTTGCGGAGCCAGCAGCCGCTTGCCGCGTAGCGACGCGCCCGCGGACCCAATCTATTTCGTCGACAGGAGCCTCGGCGGCAAGTTCGTCGCAACGGCCCTGCGCGCCGCAGGCGCGGAAGTCGTGGTGCATGATGACGTATTCCCGCAAAACGCCACCGACGTGGAATGGCTGGCCGAAGCCGGCCTCGTGGCTGGGTGGTGTTGACCAAGGACAGCGCGATTCGCCGCAACCCACACGAAAAGGCGATGTTCCGCAACGCGCGAGTGCGCGTATTTGCGCTGTCGCGCAAGGATTTATCCGGACAGGAGATGGCCGAACTTTTCGTGAAGGCACTCCCGGGCATGAGGAAGCGAGCCGCGAGCATAATGCCGCCCTTCGTGTTCAGCATCGCGCGCGGCGGCGCGTTCACGCGTTTGGAATAGAGACCTCCGAGCGCAGCATTGCCACTGCGATTTCTCTGCGGTGGCGACAGCAATTGCTACCGCAATCAGCACTTCCATCCGGGGCGGGTGAAGATCAGGTGGGTGTACCCGCAAAAATTCGTTTCGCTCATGGCATCATCACGCGTCGCGCGGTGTTGTCGCGACTCGTCTCTTGACCGATCGCCGGGCGGGTCTTCACCCGACTCATCACCGCAACCACAAAAACCGCAAGACGAGAGTCGATGAACTTCCGATCGTTGTTGGCCGGCTTCCTTCTGCTGCTGCTTGGCTGTGGCGCAACTGCACAGGCATCCGGCATCGCGATGCGCATCGGTGCACCGATACACCCGGTCAGGGTGTCGGGTGGGGAACGGCTGGTCTACGAATTGCACGTCGACAACACTTCCGGCGGCGCAGTGCAGATCATGGTGCTCGACGTGTTCGGGCGTGACGGCGAATCGCTGCTGCATCTGGATGAACGCGCCTTGCGCAGCCGCATCGATCTCAAGGACGGCAGCACCACCATCGCCCCGCACGCGCAGGCCGTGCTGTACCTGACCGTCGACGCCGGCGCGAAAGCGCCGCCTTCCATTCGCCATCGGCTGACTCTGAAGACGCGCGGCGAGATATCGGTCTTGGCCAGCGCGGGCGTTCCCGTTTCGGCGGAGCGCAACCCGGTACTCGCGCCACCCGTTGCAAAAAACACCTGGGTCGCGGTGTACAGCGATGTCTGGCCTCGCGGGCATCGACGCGTGTTCATCGAAACCGATGGCCATGCGCGCCTGCCCGGCCGTTTTGCGATCGACTGGATGAAGGTCAACAGCCACGGCCGCACCTTGAAGAACGATTCCGGCCTCGCCGCCAGCTCGTTCTCGTATGGCGCGAAGGTGCTGGCGGTCGCCGACGCGCGGGTGGCCGCGGTGCGCGATGGCGTCACCGAGGCGACGCGGATCGCCGACAACAAAACCCACCCGCACCCGGATGCCGCCGGCAATTTCGTTTCGCTCGATCTCGGCCATGGCCGGTTCGCGACTTACGAACACCTGCGCCCGGGGAGCATCAAGGTCACCGAAGGCGATCGCGTACGCGTGGGCGAGGTCATCGCGGAAGTCGGCTTTTCCGGCGATTCGACCGAGCCGCACCTGCACTTCCACGTGTCCGATTCGGCGATGCCGCTGGAGGGCGAAGGGCTGCCCTATGTGCTGGATCGCTTTCGCGTCACGGGCCGCGTCACCGACTGGAACGCGTTCGGATCGCAGCGCTGGAAGGACATGCCGCCGCGCACCGTCGAGCACGCATTCCCCGAATCAGGCGACGTGATCGATTTCGACTGAGGCGCTCAGGCCTGCGCCGCCATGAACTCGCGGCACAGCGCTTCCATCCCCGCGCGGTCTTCATCGTCGAAGCGCGCGAGCGTAGGGCTGTCCACATCCCACACCCCGAACAGCGTGCCGTCGGCGCGGACCAGCGGCACCACGATTTCCGAAAGCGAGGCGCCGTCGCAGAAGATATGGTCGGGAAACGCGTTGACGTCGGGCACGACCTGGGTCTGGCGCGACACCGCGGCGGCACCGCACACGCCGCGGCCGCGCGCGATGCGCACGCAGGCCGGCTTGCCCTGGAACGGTCCGACCACCAATCCGTCGCCGTCGGGAAAGTAGAACCCGCACCAGTTGATGTCGGGCAGCGCATTGAAAACCAGCGCGGCAAAGTTGGCGGCATTGGCGACGAGGTTGGTTTCGCCGTGCAACAGGCCGCGCGCCTGCTGCGCCAGTTCGGCGTACAGGCCGGGCTTGTCGGTGGCGGTGATGGGAGCGGCTTCGAACATGAACGTGTGCGTCTCCGGAAAACCCGTATTATCGCGCAATGCAGGAGTCGCCCACGCCGGCAGAGATGGAAGCGCGGCAAGGACGCGCCGAAAGCGCGCGTCTCGACAATTTCGTGGACGGCGCCTTCGCGTTCGCGATCACCTTGCTGGTGATCACGGGCGGCAGCCTGCCACGCGACGTGGCGGCGCTGGAACATGCGCTGCGCGGCATCCCCGCGTTCGCCGCGTGCTTCATGCAACTGGCGCTGTTCTGGCACGGCCACGTACGCTGGCGCGACTCGATTCGGCTGACCGACGGCACCAGCCTGCGCCTGTCGTTGCTGCTGGTATTTTTCGCGTTGATCTTCGTGTTCCCGCTGCACGTGGTGTATTCATCGTTCTTCGGCGCCATTACCGGCGGCGCGTTGTCGCCGGATTTCGTGACCCACGCTGCCACGGTTCAAACCATGTCGATCCTGTTCGTGTGCTACGGCATCTCCTACACCTGCATGGCCGGCACGCTGGCCCTGCTGTTCCGGCACGGCATCCGCAAGGTGGCGTTGCAACGTGAACACGCGATCGCGGCGCGGGTCAGCCTGTCGGTGTGGGCGTTCTGCGCGGCCATCGGCTTGCTGTCCACGCTGATCGCACTGGCCGCGCGGCCCACCGGCAATATATGGCTGATCCCGTTGGCCGGCTTCAGCTACGCGTTGCTCGGCTTGATCGGGCCCATCACCGACCGCTACCGCAAGCGACTGCAAGCGAGATCGCCAGCATGAAAACCAAGGGCGTGTTCATCGCCGGCACCGACACCGGCATCGGCAAGACCTTCGCGGCGTGTTCGCTGCTGCACGCGCTGCGCGCCGCCAACCTGCGCGCCACCGGCATGAAACCGGTCGCGAGCGGCTGCGACGAAACGCCCGAAGGCTTGCGCAACGAGGACGCCCTGGCGCTGATCGCGGCCAGCGATCCCAAACCCGAACGCTACGCGCACTGCAATCCGGTCGCGTTCAAGGCGCCGGTGTCCCCGCACATCGCCGCGGCGGAAATGGATGAAGAGGTGACGATGCCGCCGATCGAGGACGCCTACGATTCGCTCGCGATCATGCACGGCGATGCGATCGTGGTGGAGGGCGTGGGCGGCTGGCTCGCGCCGCTTTCG
>JAICYA010000295.1 GCA_025934455.1 Rudaea sp. | reverse complement strand
GCGCGTCGTTTCGTCGAAGCGCTTTTTCATCGGCAGCTTGAGGTTGAAGATTGCATGGCGGCACCAGCCCTGTTCCAGCCAGTGTGCGACGAGATCGGCCACGCGGCGCGGCTGCTCGACCATGTCGCAGACCAGCCAGTCCACCGGTTTGGGCGGACGATAGCGGAAACCGTCCTCGCGCCGGTGCGCAACGAGGCCGGAATCGAGCAGCGCGCGGTCCATCGGCCCGTTGTCGACCGCGGTGACGCGGATCGAGCGGCGCACGAGCTGCCAGGTCCAGCCACCCGGCGCGGCGCCGAGGTCCACGGCCGTCATGCCGGGTTTGAGCCAGCGCGCGCGTTCGCCCTCGTCGAGCAGCACGGCGAACGCTTCTTCGAGTTTCAACGTGGAGCGGCTCGGCGCTTCGCGTGGGAATTTCAGGCGCGGAATGCCTTGCGGCCACGGTGCGACGGCATCCGGATCGACTGCGCACAAATATACTTCGTCGCCTTGTGGAAAAAATACATGCAGCCGACGTCGTGCTTGCGCGTCAAGCAGTTGCGCCTTCTTCAGCGTGCCGACGAGGGCGTTGCCAAAGCTCTTGCACAGGGGCGCCAGCTGTTTGCCGGCGTCGCTGTCCGGCGCCTCGGCCCAGACTTCGTGGAATTTCTCGCCGCGTTCGCGCAGGGCGGCAAGGATCGGTGTCGCACGGTCGTTGCGCGCAAGGTTCGGTAAATGCGCGAAAGCGATCAACGATTGACGCGCGAAGACCAGGTCGCGCCAGCGCACGGCGTCGCGCAGCACCGATTCGGCGGCGTCTGCGGCGAACACGACGAAACCCGCGCCGCCGTCAAATCGCGCCTTGCCAGCGATACCAGCCGCGTGCGCGGCCGCCTCGATTTCCTGCGCGCATTCGCTCTCGAAACCGGCACGGCAATACAGCAGTAATGTAGGACTCACGATTTTTTCATGCCGCTTTTCCAGGCGTACACCGCCGCCTGGGTGCGGTCGCCGAGGCCGAGCTTGGCGAGCATGTTGCCGACGTGCGTCTTCACGGTTTTCTCGGAAATTTCCAGTTGCGCGGCGATGCGCTGGTTGCTGGCGCCCTCGGCGATCAGTGCCAGCACTTCGCGTTCGCGCTCGCTCAGCGAAGCCAGCGCGTCCGTGCCGGGACTGGATCTGCCCTGGCGCACCGCCTCGACAAGGTAACCCGCCACGCGCGGATGCAGAACCGCTTCGCCGCGTGCCGCCTTGCGGATCGCTTCGGCGAGGCCATCGGCATCGATGTCCTTGAGCAGGCACGACAGCGCGCCGGCCTGTACCGCGGCGAGGATGTCGCGTGCGTCGTCGAACGAAGTGAGCAGGATCGATTTTGTTTCCGGACTCGCGCTGCGGATTTCCCGGATCGCGGCGATGCCGCCGCCGGGCATCACGAGGTCGATCAGGGCGACGTCGGGCTTGTGCGCCGTGCAGGCGGATACGGCGCCGTCGGCATCCTCGGCCTCGGCGACGATGGCGAGGTCGGCATGCGTGTCGAGAAAGGCGCGGATGCCCTGGCGCACCAGAACATGGTCGTCGGCGATCACGACGCGGATGGCGGGTGCATTCATGCGGGACGATCCTCGGCGGTGGAAAACACGATGCGGATGCGCGTGCCTTGCGCGGCAGTGCTGTCGAATTCGAAGCGGCCTCGCGGCAACGCGCTGGCACGTTCGCGCATGTTCGCAAGGCCCATGCCGGAGTGCAATGTCGTATCCACACCGCGGCCGTTGTCCGCGATGACCAGTTGTGCGTCCGCCTCGTCGCAGCGCAAGCTCAACGTTACCTGGGTGGCGCCACTGTGCCGCAACACGTTCGCCAACGCTTCGTCGACGATGCGCAGCAGGTTTTCCGCGGCAGCGGCAGGCGGCGCGGGAACTTCGTCTAGTTGCATGACGAGTTTCACGCCGCTGGTCTGCGACCAGGCTTGTGCGCGCGCACGCAGGCGTTCGACGAACGGCAGTTCGGCGTCGCCGGCACGCAGCTCATCGAGCAATTGCCCGAGTTCGCGCTGGATCTGTCCGCTCAGCGCCTCGGCTTGTTCCAGTCGCCGGCCTTCCGGATGTTCGCCGAGATGGCGGCGCAAGGTCGCCAGTTGCAGGTTCAGCGCGAAGGCTTGCTGCTTCACGGTGTCGTGAAGGTCGCGCGCCAGGCGCTGGCGTTCGGCCAGCGTGGCGAGCTGCGCGCGCGAGCGCAGCAGGTCCTTCAATTGCAGCGCCATGTCGTCGAGCAGGGCGGACAGGTGCCCGAGTTCGTCGCGCGAGGCGTCGTCGATGCGTTCGGAAAAATCCCCGCGACTCCATGCGGTGGCGGCGTGCGCCACGCGGTTGAGCCGGCGCGTGACCCAGGTGGCGAGGAAGAACGACGAGGCCGCGCCGAACAGGATCAGGTAGCCGAGCACGATCGGCCATTCCAGGCTGGCATCGAGCAGGAAGCGGTGCCACGGCACCGGCAGGCGCAATTCCACCAGGACATAGCCGTAAAGACGTCCGCTATCGCTGCGGATCGGCGCCAAAGTGCGGCGCACTCGCCATGGGCTGTCGGCGATCCTGATCAACCGGTCCGACTGGGCGGCCAGGTCGCGCCAGGCGACGGAATCCGACGCCGGCAGCGCTGGCTGCCATGCTGCGTTCGTGGGAGCGGTGGCGAGCGTACGTCCCGTTGCGTCAAGTACGGCAGCGGCAAGCGGCGTCGACGAAAGTTCGGTGAGGATGAAGGAATTCTTCGCCAACAGGCCACCGTACGGGCGCTGCATGCGCAGGACCAGCGCGTCGGTCCACAAGTCGAGGTTCGCGGCCGCGTCCGCGTTCGGCCAATGCCGGGCGAGATCGGCGGCGGCGGTTTGCGTGCCGTGCACCAGGGCACCGGATTCCACGCCGGCCATGAAACGATTGAACTCGAACGTGAGCAGTCCCGTCTCCACCAGCACCAGGCATGGCAGCGACAGCAGCACGTAGAAGACGGTGAGTTTGAAGATCAGTCCGCGCAGTTGCGGACGCAGCGGTTTCATGCGCGGGACTTGAGCGTAGCGGCGGGCAATCCGGCTCTGCCTGCATTTCCCTTCTCCCGCTGGCGGGAGAAGGTGCCGAAGGCGGATGAGGGTGGTTGCCGCAGATCGCCGCCACCCTCACCCGGCGCGCTGCGCGCGCCGGCCTCTCCCGCCGGCGGGAGAGGCGAACGGCGGCGAGTATACTGCGCCGCCCCTAGAATTCGTACGCAAATCCCGCGTATACGGTTCGGCCGGGTG
>JAICYA010000329.1 GCA_025934455.1 Rudaea sp. | reverse complement strand
GTGCGTGAAACCCTCACGCGCGGTATCGACCATGAAAGCCGTGATGCCCTTGGCTTTCTGTTCGGGCTCGCTCATCGCGAACAGCAGGATGTATTTGGCGACCGGACCCGAGGTGATCCAGCTTTTCTTGCCATTGATGATGAAGCTGCCGTCGGCCTGCTTCACCGCGCGGCAACGCATCGCGGTCGCATCGGAACCGGACTGCGGCTCGGTCAATGCAAATGCGCCGATGGCTTCGCCGGACGCAATGGGAGTGATGTATTTGTGTTTCTGCGCTTCGGTGCCAAACTGCAACAAGCCGTTGCAATAGAGCGTGTTGTTGACGCTCATGATGGTGGAGTGCGCGCAATCGGCGGCGGCAATTTCCATCATCGCCAGCGCATAGCTGATCGAATCCATGCCCGCGCCGCCGTATTCGGTCGGCACTTCGATGCCCATCAGGCCCAACTTGCCCATTTCCAGGATGTTGTCACGCGGAAATTCGCCCGACTGATCGAATTCCGCCGCCACTGGCGCGATGCGCTTTTGCGCAAAATCACGCGCGATCGACTGGATCTGCAACTGCTCTTCGGTAAACGTGAAATCCATCGCAACACCTCGCTTTGTTCATGCCCGGCGCGGCAAGCTGGGCAAACCCGACCTTGCATGATAACGGCGCGGACCGCCCACCGGACAGCCGCAACGGCGCGGACTTTAACTTATCTTTCCATCCTGATATAAAGATGGAATGCTCGATCTGGTTTCCGCCACTGCACTGCTGCGGGTACTGTCCGACTCCACGCGGGTGCGGCTGCTGGCGCTGCTGCGGCGCGAGGAACTGACCGTCGCCGAGCTGTCGTCGGTGCTGCGCCTGGCGCAACCACGCGTCTCCACCCACCTCGCCAAGCTCAAGGACGCGCAACTGGTGCGCGATCGGCGGGCCGGCGTGTCGGCGTATTACCGCTTCAACGAATCCGGCATCGAAGGCGCCGCCGACCTGCTGCGCGCGCTGGAAGACGGCGTGGACGACGCCCTGCTCGACGCCGACGCGCAACGCCTGCCCTCCGTGCTGGCCGCGCGCGCGCGCGACCGCGGCTGGGCCGACAGCGTGGCGGGCGACATGGAACGCCACTATTCGCCCGGACGCACCTGGGAAACCCTGGCACGCACGCTGCTGCAACTGCTCGCCACGGGCGACGTGCTGGACATCGCGTCGGGCGACGGCGTGCTGGCCGAATTGCTCGCTCCGCACGCGCACTCGATCGTCTGCGTCGATTCCAGCCCCAACGTGGTGGTCGCCGCACGCAAACGGTTGAAGGCGTTCGCCAACGTTGAAGTGATCGAAGGCGACATGCACACGCTCGGCAACGTCTTCAGACCGGGCCAGCGCAAATTCGACCTCGTGCTGATGATGCACGCGCTGACCTACAGCGAACACCCGCAACGGGCGATCAATGAAGCCGCGCGCGTGTTGAAACCAGCCGGGCGCCTGCTGGCCGCCACCCTGACCAAACACGCGCATCGTGCTGCCGTCGCGCCATTCGACCACAAGAACATGGGTTTCAAGCGCGAAGACCTAGCGGGCTTCGCGCGCAAGGCGGGGCTCGAAGTCGTGCACTGCGAGCGGATCTCGCGCGAAGCCCGCTCGCCGCATTTTGAAGTACTGAACCTGCTGGCAAAAAAAACCACCGAGAAAAAGTAGGAGCGAGCGTGCTCGCGACCTTCGAGCCTTTGAGCCACGAATGACGCAGCGTCGCCTGCACGCAGACTCCTACACAGGAGACAACCAGTGACCAATCTGCCTTACCTGCATCCCGATCGCGTGGAAAAACTCCACGCCGCCCTCGCTGACCGCATCCTGCTGCTCGACGGCGCGATGGGCACGATGTTGCAACAACACCAGCTCGACGAAGCCGGCTATCGCGGCGCGCGCTTTGCGCACGGCTGCGATTCAACGCACGCGCATACGCACGCCGGCGAACACGCTGACGCGCAGGGCTGCAATCGCGACCTGAAAGGCGACAACGACCTGCTGTCGCTCACCCATCCGGAGATCATCCGCGACATCCACGCGGCATACCTCGATGCCGGCGCGGACATGATCGAAACCAATACCTTCAACTCGACCGCCATCAGCCAGGCCGACTACGCGCTGCAGCACCTGGTGCGCGAGCTCAACCGCGAGGGCGCAAGTCTTGCGCGCGCGGCGTGCGACGCGACCGAAGCCAAGACGCCTGGCCAACCGCGCTTTGTGATCGGCACGCTCGGGCCGACCAGCCGCACGGCGTCGCTCTCGCCCGACGTCAACAACCCAGGCTTTCGCAACGTCGACTTCGATGAACTGGAAGCGACCTACGCCGAAGCCGCCGGCGGCCTGATCGAAGGCGGCGCCGACATTTTGATGGTCGAAACCATTTTCGACACCTTGAATGCCAAGGCCGCGCTTGCCGGCATCGACGAGGCGTTCGCAGCCGCAGGCGGGCGCCTGCCGGTGATGATCTCCGGCACCATCACCGACCGCTCGGGCCGCACGCTCTCAGGCCAGACCGCCGAAGCCTTCTGGTATTCGGTTGCGCACGCGCGGCCGCTGTCGATCGGCCTCAACTGCGCGCTGGGCCCCAAGGATTTGCGCCAGCACGTCGAGGCGCTGGCGCGCGTTGCCGATTGCGCCGTCAGTGCGCACCCGAACGCGGGCTTGCCGAATGCATTGGGCGGCTACGACGAAACACCCGAAAGCATGGCCGAGGCGCTCGGCGAGTTCGCGCGCGCGGGGCTTCTCAACATCGTTGGCGGTTGCTGCGGCACGACGCCAGCGCACATCGCCGCCATCGCAGCGGCGGTGAAGAACGTGCCGCCACGCGCACTGCCTGACACCCAAGTCGCGGCTGCATGAAAAACTTGATCGTCATTCCGG
>JAICYA010000347.1 GCA_025934455.1 Rudaea sp. | reverse complement strand
GGCGCCACGGTGGGCAGCATCGCCTCAACTGGCGGCCGCGTGGTGGCCCAGTTCGGCGAGCTCGACGACCTGAGCTTGACGACCGGCATCGATGCCCGGGTGTTGAATCAGCGCGTCAGCGAATACATGACCATCCAAAACGAGCTCTTTGCTGGCAACATCGTGCCAATCGACAATTTCACCACGGGCATGCCGCGGGCTGACATGGTCAACCCCGGGGCGTTCGCCGAAGTAACGGTGCCCTGGACGAGCTACTTCCGCAGCAAGATCGGCGGCCGCGGCGACTACCTTTATACGCACGCCTTCGCCGACACGTTGCCCAATGTTTTCGGCAACCTGCCGGTTCCCAATCCGCCGCCGCTGGGCGCGCTGCCGCCGGGCAGCCCCCTGAGCAAGAGCAACGGGTTGTATAGCTACTACATCGTGAATCAACTCGACATCACGCAGAACTGGAACCTCGGCCTCTCCTTCGGCGAAGGCCAGCGTCCTGCCTCGCTCATCGACCGCTACGCCGATGGCATGTTTTTGGGCATCTTGCAGAGCGGCTTCCGTCGTGTGATCGGCGATCCGAATCTACGGCCGGCCAAGAACTATCAGATCGACGCCCAGATCAACGGCAAATACGACAACTGGCGCGGTTACATCCGCGGCTATAATTCGTGGGTCGTCAACTATATTACCTATGCCCAGGAGCAGTTCGCGGACCCCACGGGCGCCCGACTTTTGCACACAGTGAATACGCCGCAGGCCCAGTTGCGCGGCTTCGAGGCTTTCAATAGCTTTGATGTGACGCCGAACATCACGCCTTTCGCCTCGGCGCATTTTGTTTACGGCGAAGACGTCACCATCCACCAGGCCCTGCCGACCATTCCGCCGCTGCAGGCCTTTGGCGGCCTGCGGTTCCACGATTCGAATCAAGGCTCCCGCTGGGGACTGGAGGTCTTCGCCACCATGACCCAGGTGCAAAACCGCAACGGCGTGATTCGTGTGTTCAACAGTCCGGGCGTGGTCGCGCCCATCGAGCAGCGCGTGGGCGGCTGGACCATCGTTAGCATGCGCGGCTATTGGAACGTGACGCGCAACCTGCTGCTGGCGGGCGGCATCAACAACATTGGCGACCGCAATTACATCCAGTACACAAGCCTGCAATCAGGCGTACCTGGAATCAACCAGATCCAAGTGCTCTCGCCCGGCATCAGCCCGTACATGAGCATGGAGTGGATTTATTGAGATGTAGGTCAGGCTTTGCGCTAGTGCTCTATCAGGATTCGATTGATGGCACCCATCAGTTCACGGCTGAGAAAGCACTAGTGGTGCTTGGCGGCGAACTCGTCCGAGGTGACAAAAAAGGCGATCATCATCTCGTGACCCAGGCCGTTGCCAAGCCGCTCGACCCAATACGCGAGCTCGTCTGGTTTGGGACCGCGTCCGAGGATGGTCTGGTAGTCGCTCGTGACTTGCGCCGCCGCCCTTTCCGGGCCGGCCGTGAAGCTGTACGCCACATCCCCTCGTGACTCGCCGGCCGCGAGCTGGCCCACCCAGAAGTTCAGGTCGGCAGTGCTCGCGGGATGCTTCAGCACGTCATTATATAGGGCGGCGATCCATTTCTCGTTCGTACCTCCGGCAAGGTTGTAGTACTCCGGTGAGGCGAGGACGCTGGCTGCCAACTGCTCGCTGGTCAGTCCGTGGTGGAGCAGCAGGTCGGTCCAGTAAGCCACGTCCGCATCGCTTGCGGCGCGTTTGAGGTACTGGTACGCAGGCTCAATGACCTGGTTTCTGAGGTACTCGGGACTGTGTATGATGCTAAACGCCAGCGCTTCTTGCGATGCGCCGGAACCGGTCCAGAACGACACGTCACCGAAGCTTGCCGCACGGCCCAGTACCGCTTGATACGCCGCGCTGACGTAAGCGGCATCCAGCGGCTGAGTGACGGGCACCGTGGCCGCTGAAACCACTGGCGGAACGTTCGGCAGAAGCTTCAAGATGAAGGGCGATACCTGAGCAAGCCCATTGGGCAGCCCCTCCTGCGAGTACGTGACGCCGTGCAAAAAGTCCGCCGGATTTGGGTCGAAGGCGCTGCCAACCGGACTGTTTGGCGCAAGGTACTTAAGCGTATAGTTCGTGATTGTCCCGCCGTTGCGCGAAATGACGACTCCGCCGCCGCCGCTCAGGTAAGGGGCCGCGGTCCTCTGGCCGGCAGCGTTCTCGACGATGTTGCCGGCGGCGTCGGGCACGATGTTTCCAAGCGCATTCAGGTTGGGAACGTAACCATCGAAGGTATAGCTCGATGGCCCGGTGTTCAAAATGAAGTTACCGATCGTACCGCCGCTGTTGCCGAAAATGGTACTCGGGGCGTTCGTCACCAGGAAGTTATTCCCGTCGTGGCCGCCAACGAGCACGGCACCTGTGAAGCTGGCGTTGTTGAAGCTGGCGGTCGTGCTGTCGGCGCCGTCGGCGTAGACAACCGCCATGTTGGCGATCTTGATAAGGTTGCCATACTGCTTGCCGGTGATCAGGTTTCCGTTCGCATCGCGCGTGGGGAGGCCCGGATGCGGATCCGTAGCCGGATTGATCCCAACCGGCGTGGTCGAAACGGTATTGTCGGTGGTCGTATTGGCCATGTCAACGATGTTGGCCGCCGCCACCAGGCCCGGCTGCGCCAGCACCGTGAGCTGGTTCGACGTGTGCGCGCCGGACGTGCCGCCGGTGACCAGCACCGTCTTTAACGTGGGAACGCTGGGCAT
>JAICYA010000022.1 GCA_025934455.1 Rudaea sp. | reverse complement strand
TTTCGCGCGCAGGTTCTCGATCCAAAGCCATGGAAGGAGAGTCCGCCTTGGATCTTGGACGCTGACGATGACCTCCTCGGAGGAGATTGGCATCGATGCCCTGCGCGTCCTGTGCCCTTATTGGAGACTGTAGAACCATTGTGGCCCTACATCATGGACGCAAAAAAACGCGCAACGATAGAGATGCCACGCACACGGCACTTCAGGTGGGGTTGGGCACAGCGGCGAGGACAACTTTAACCCTGCGCCTGCGGCACCTGCGATGTCCGCAAAACGCTCCGTATCCGCGACCGCAGGAAATGTTGAGCAATTCTGCTCAAGGTTCATCAGCCTGCAGCGTGCACGGGAGCTGAGGTTTCTCGAAAGGGGGAACTTTGACAAACCGCGCCGTCCTGAGCGCGTGCCGCAAAAACTAGCGGCGCTCCGCCGCCCGCTCCAACTCGGCCAACACGCTGTTCTGCGCCTTCGCGGGCAGTGAGCTGAATGCCAGGATCATCCGGGCTAGGCGTTCGTCGCTGGCGAACAGAAACGCCGCGGGCACGCCTAAAGCGTCCGCCAGTCGCTGGACCGTGACGGGATCCGGTTGGTGCACGCCCCGCTCATACCGATTGATGCGTGTACTGGCCACAAATTGATCCAGCCCGGCGGCGGTTCCGAGTTGCTTCTGCGATAACCCTTTGCGCTCTCGGGCCTGCTTGAGACGTCGCGAAAGGACAGCCAGTGGGCTGATTTGCTTGGGCACGATCCGAACCGGGCGGGGGAGGCCCTACGAGGTTCGTAACTTTGCCTTGCGCTGCATACTACGAATTTCGTAGCATATGGCGCAACTATCGGGTTCCTTCGCAGGGCGAAGTCGCGAAAATCGGCGCCACACTGGTACGCCGTTGGACGAGTAGCGTCACGGTGCCGCGTTGGCACCGACAATTGTCATCCACGTAAGAGACGCAATGAATGATCTACCGAGCGCTCAACTGCAGCGCGGAGGGTTGGGAACTGCCGCCCATCACGGTATGGGTTCAAGTTGACGATGCGATGCTGGCCGAAGCTACGACCAAGCTGCGCAAGCTGCTGTCGTTGGCGTGGGACGTGGCAGAAGCCGACCTGTGCATCCATGATCTCTGCTCGGAGCGAGAGCTGGAGGCAAACTCCCGCCTGCCTGCGGCAGCGGGGTCGGCGCGATGGTTCGAATACGGCAATTATGGCGAGCTTCCGTTGTTTGGATTTACCGAAGATATGGTGCTGCTCGATGGCGAGCATCGCAAAACTATGGATCGAGGCGAGAGAGAATGCGGGGAGGTGGGCGCGAATGACGCGTATGGAACTGACAGGCAAGCTGCAACGCGCGGAGGATGGCGCCAAAGAGCGCGCGGCCATTGCGTATTACATCGGCTATCTCAACGCGTTCATTGCGACCACTGAGGCCGGTAAGGACCAGCCAGAGCTTCGTCCTTACGGCCCATGCGTATAGAGTTTGCTGCCGGCGCATGGTCCGGGTGAACAGCCTCAAGCCAAGAGGATCGATAAGCGATGGGCTTGCGTTTGGTCTATGACGATCTGGATCTATCGCTGGACCTGCCTGGCGTACCTGCCATCGCCGAGGCGATTGGTATGCAGATCGAACGCTGCCTGGTCCCGGGTGGCGCCTCTGGCTTCGCATGGCGGCTGATCGGCGAGATCACCAACATGCTGGACGCGGATCTTCAGCCACCATCCCCGCAACAGATGACGATTGCGACCCTCATAGCGAAGACGTTGAATGTCTCGCTGCCGGGAGAAGCGCTACGCTACCGAGGGTGCATGACCGAATTCCTTGACCGTTACCAGCCTCAGTTGGATATGCGATACCCGTCCATGCGCCGGCCCGTCGGGTCGGGTTGAACGGGATAACGCCCAACATCGCAATGGCACCGCATGGAGGTGATCCCGGTGGTTTCAGCACACAAGCTGAAAGAGCTGCTGGAGCGCGCCAAGGGCGACGCCGGCGAAGACCCGGCATTCTTGCGTGCGTTGCTCGACGCGCAGATCTACGCCCACGTCCCGAGATCGAAGCGGCTGTACCCGTGGCGTTTCATGCAATTCAGGCGTCGCGAGGGCATTATGGTCGTGCCGTGCTTCAGCACCGAAAAGAAGGCCAAGCGTGCCAGCGGATCGGTCGCACGCGTGATCGCCATGACAGGGCGTCAGTTTCTGGAATCGACCCTAGGGTCAACTGTGATTCTCGATCCGGAGGACACGCCGTGCTGCGTTCTGTATCCCGAAGAAATCGCGTCGTTGCTCGACGAGGGTTACGTCGCCCGTGTGCAATCCCTGAAGCTTGACGAGGGTGCGCCGCCGGTCTGCAAGCTCGAACCGATGCCGGTCGACCTGATTGACCTACTTGTTCCTGTGCTTGGCGAGCTTCCGTTTGTGGACGTTGCGTATATCGCAGGATTGGCATGGAAAGATCTCGCGGGCTGCGTAACCCCGCTCGTTGTTCTGGGCGGTGACTCGAAGCTGGCCGAACGTGCCGCGCGGGCAGTGACCACGGTGCTGCAACGACAGTCATCGAAATTCCAGACAGTTGTGGATCTGGCGCATTTCGACACCCGCGGTGTGCCGCCACCGTGGATTGGCGAGCTGAAACTAACAGCGATCTATCGGCGGACTCAGTGCGCACCGATCTCATCGGCAATTGGCAAAGGAAAAGCGAATTGATATACCTCGTGTCATCTGATCGATGTCCTGTGACACATTTGGCTCCGACCAGACCGCTACATTGTTCATGAGGTAGTCTACAGCGCATCCACCCACCAATTGCAGGATTTCGCCTCGCAGGCGTTGCCGAAATTGAAGAAACATTTGCAGGTCGCGCAGCGGTTGCAGTCGATGCTGCAAGGTGGCCGAAAGGCCGTTTGGGCCGCAGAAGCGTGGCCGTTTCGGGTCATCTACATCTGTGCCCGCAAGCATCGCGCGAGACGTAGCCTCGCGCGGGCGCTCCAGGACCAGCGCAGCACTTCTTCCAGCGTGACCTGGCGCGCCTTGGCCAGATCGTCATCGAAGGAACGGTCGAGTTTCCGGACCAGCGCGCTGTCGTAGGCGACCAGCGCCTCTTCGTAGTTCAGGGCGAACGAGCGTGTGTCGAAATTCGGCGAACCGATCAGCGCGATGGTGCCATCCACGGTCACCGTCTTGGTATGGACCATGGTCGGCTGGTATTCGTGGATCGCGACGCCCGCTTCCAGCAGATCGCGGTAGTAGGTCTTGCTGGCGAGCGACACGAGTTTCGAATCGATGTGCGGGCCCGGCACCAGCAGTGTCGTCTCGACACCGCGCCGGGCGGCTGTCGTGAGCCCGAGGTGCAGCCGCGGATCAGGCGCGTAGTACGGGGTGGTGACGTGAATCGTCTTGTTGGCGCCGTGGAAAAACAGCCAGTAGGTGAAGCCGATGGTGGACACGCGTATGCTCGGCGCCGCGTCGATGGCCACCACGCGCACGCTGCCGGCATCCTCCAGATCGGGAAACAGCGCCGCACCCGCCAACACCTCGCCCGTCGCCTGGCGCCAGTTCACGCCGAACGAGCCTTGCAGGTACCGCACTGCCGGGCCGCGGATGCGGAAATGGTCGTCACGCCGGTGCCGGGGGTCCTGGGCGTGACCCATCCAGACGTCCGCGATACCGACCCCACCGCTGAATCCGATGCATCCATCGACCACCATCACCTTGCGGTGGGTCCGGTTGTTGAAACGCCCCAGGTTGTACCAGCGTAGCGGTCGGAACCAGGCGAAGCGGCAGCCTGCCTTCTTGAGCTGCTCGACCATGGCGGGCGCCATCCTGCCGCCGCCTACCGCATCCACCAGCACGCGCACCTGGACCCCACGGCGTCCCGCGGCTTCGAGTTCATCGGCGAAACGACGGGCGATGTCACCTTGCCAATAAATGTAGGTCAGCAGATGCACCGAATGCGTGGCTGCACGGATCGCATCCAGCATGGCGGGAAATATCTCGTCGCCATTGAGCAGCACGTCGATGGCATTGCCATCCAGCAGCGGCGCATTGAGATTGGCGGCGAGCGCCCGCGCGGATTCCTCCGCGTCGAGGCACGTATCCACCGACAGACCGTGCGGAGCGATCTCGGACTGGTTCGGCACCAGCCAGTCGTAGACCAGGACGCCCAGTGCCAGAACACCGATCGCAGCGAATACGCACAGAACGATCATCATGGTGGTGCTCTCCGGAAATGCCGTGGTGCCATCGCCGATGCCCAGGCAAAACTCAAGCCTTGGCTGGCTCGTGCGGCTTGCCGTGCACGCGAGACAGGTTGCCAAACAATACGCCGACAATGACGGACAACGCCAGAAAAACGATCGAGATGTCACGCACGCTGCCGAGGTTCAGGGCGCTCATCGCGATCGCGGTGATCACGATCGTGGCGCAGCTTCGGAACGTAACGCACGCGAAGCATTGCGCCGGATTCGATAGCGGATAGTTGAACAGCAGCGTTGCTCGTTCATCCGAAGGCTCCGCGGGACGTTCTCCGCCTTCCAGTGCGTGCGATCATGGCCGGCATGGAAGTCAAGAAGCCCAAGGAAGCGGAAAAGCCGAAGGCTGGCGCCGACACCGGCTGGAAAATCGACGCCAGGCCCGCATTGCCGCTGTTGATCCTGAGCGCGATCGGGGTGGTGTTCGGCGATATCGCAACCAGCCCGCTGTACTCGTTGCAGACCGCGTTCGGCGACTAGGGCGTGAAGCCGAGCGCGGACAACGTCCTCGGCTTGCTGTCGCTGGTGTTCTGGGCGCTGCTGCTGGTGGTCACCGGCAAATACGTATTCCTCGTCATGCGCGCCGACAATGATGGCGAGGGCGGCATGATGGCGCTGTCCGCGCTGGCGCGGCGTTCGGTGAGAAAGACATCGCGGTTGCGCTGGCTCGTGATCATGGTCGGCCTTGCCGGCGCCGCGTTGTTCTTCGGCGACAGCGTCATCACGCCGGCGATTTCGGTGCTGTCCTCGGTCGAGGGATTGAAGCTGGCGAACCCGGCATTCGGACGCTGGGTGTTGCCGGTCGCGATCGTCATCACGATCGGCCTGTTCCTGCTGCAGCGGCGCGGCAGTTCGCTGGTCGGAAAAGTGTTCGGTCCGGTCATGATCCTGTGGCTGCTGTCGATCGCCGCCCTCGGCGTGTACGGACTCGCACGTCATCCGCAGGTGGTCGCGGCGGCGAGTCCGCGCTATGCGGCGTTGTACATGTGGCACAACGGCTTCAAGGGGTTCGCGTCGCTGGGGGCGGTCGTGCTGGTGATGACCGGTGCGGAAGCCCTGTATGCGGATATCGGCCATTTCGGCAAATTGCCGATACGCCTGTCCTGGTTCGGCCTGGCGCTGCCGGCGTTGCTGCTGAATTATTTCGGACAGGGCGCGCTGCTGTTGGACAATGCTGCTGCTGCGGCGCACCCGCTGTATTCACTGGTGCCACGCCCGTTGCTGTACCCGATGATCGTGCTGGCGACGTTCGCCACGGTGATTGCATCGCAGGCGGTGATATCCGGTACATTTTCGATGGTGCGGCAGGGCATCCAGCTCGGATGTCTGCCCCGTGCGCGGGTCGAACACACTTCGGAAGAGGTCGGCGGACAGATCTATTTGCCGACCGTCAATGTCCTGCTGTTCGTGGCGGTGATGGCGGCGGTGCTCGGATTCCGGTCATCGCAAAATCTGGCAGGCGCCTACGGCATCGCCGTGAGCGGCACGATGTTGCTGACCACGGTGTTGGTGCTGGTTGTCGCGCATCATCGCTGGAAGTGGGGCATCGCGCGGCTGCTGGCATTTGGCATCGTCTTCATGGTCATCGACTGCACGTTCTTCTCGGCCAACGCGCTCAAATGCACCAGCGGGGGCTGGTTTCCGTTGCTGCTCGCGGGCCTGATGCTGCTGGTCATGACAATCTGGCGCCGCGGGCGGGAATTGCTGCTGAGGCGCCTGCACGCCGAGGGCGAAAGGCTGAAGACGTTCATTGCCGGAGTGAAATCCAGGCCGCCGCTGCGGGTGCGCGGTACCGCGGTATTCCTCACCGGCAATCGAACGTGGGTGCCGCATGCGTTGTTGCAGAACCTGGAACACAATCAGGTGCTGCACGAACGCAACCTGATCCTGACCGTGAAGGGAGTGGATACGCCCCGGGTCAGTACCGGCAGGCGCTGCGAAGCGAAGGACCTTGGTCAGGGCTTCTGGCACGTCGTGTTGCGCTCCGGTTTTGCCGAGTACATCGACGTTCCCGCGCAATTGAGTGCGTTGAAAATCGAACCCGCGATCGACGCAAAAAAGCTGACCTATTTCGTGGGCGGAGAAAAAGTCGCGGCCGACAAGGGTCGAGGGATGGCGCGTTGGCGGACCAGATTGTTCGCGGTGATGGCGCGCAATGCGATGCCCGCCACCACCTACTTCGGCATCCCGGCGGAGCGCCTGATCGAAATCGGCAGGCGGATCGAACTTTGAGGGGCTGAAAACCTCATCGTTTGCCGCGTGGCCGGCGTGACGCTCATCGCCGCCGGCCACGTATCCGCTGCTTTCCGGATCACTCAAGCCCGGGAGACATTCGAGCCCTCCGGTCAGCGCGATCATGTCGCGCCCGTCACCGTCGGATGCTGCGCACATGGTCGTTGTGCCGGCGACCCCAGAGCAGCCCCAACGCGGCGGCCGTGCCCAGCGCGACGGCTGCGATGAGGAGTGGCGTGCGATTTTTCTCCGCCCACAATGCTGGACTGCGGCTCTTCGAAACCTTGCCGAAAGTGCCGCGCACACCTGGATCACCGGCCACCGGTTCGAACAGGTTGTCGGGACGATCATGCGAATCGGATTCCCTGGTTTGCTGGCCTTTGTACGCGGTGCGGCCGAGGTAACGATCGAGCAAGCCCGGCAGGAATTTCTGGCCCCATTCGGCCAAATAGGTGGGTCCGCCGACAGGGACGCTGCGTCGATGGTGGCTGGCTGCGAACAGGATGGCGTCGGCTGCGACATCCGGATCGAAAATCGGCGGCACGGGTTGCGGATGGTTCGGCAGCTTGTTGCGCGCCCACGAAAACTGCGGAGTGTTCAAGGCCGGCATCTGTACCGCGGTGACATGGATCTTGCTGTGATCGTGGAGCAGCTCAGAACGCAACGAATCGATGAAGCCGGTGAGCGCATGCTTGGCCCCGCAGTAAGCCGATTGCAGCGGGATGCTGCGGTAAGCCAACGCGGAGGAGACCTGCACGATGGTTCCACGGTCGCGCGCACGCATGCGTTTCAGTGCGGCCATGGTGCCGTAAACACCGCCCAGATAGGTCACTTCTGTGACACGCTTGAATTCGCCCGGGGTAATGTCGTCGATCGGCGCGAAGATCGTCACCATCGCGTTGTTGACCCAGATGTCGATGGGGCCGAGCTCACGTTCGACCGTCTCCGCGGCCGCATCAAGCGTCGCCGCGTCGGCGACGTCCACGACGATAGGCAGCGCTTTGCCACCCGTCAGTTCGATTTCGCGACGCGCAGATTCGAGCCCCTCGCGCCCTCTCGCCAGCAATGCGACGCTCGCACCCTGTCGTGCGAACGCCAGTGCGGTGGCGCGGCCAACGCCGGCGGATGCGCCGGTAACGACGACTACCTGATTTTCGAAATGCCTGCTCATCTCATCTCCTGCGCTTTGCATGCGTCCCTGGTCGGTTGAAACGCGACGGCTGCCGGTGCGTCATGGCTACCGCATGTTCGTGATCGGGCCCTCACAGTTCTCCGCGTGCCGCCAGTTGCCGGATACGGTCCGCGGTGCGGCAGGCGATCGCCTGGATCGTCAACGACGGGTTCACGCCGCCCACGGTCGGAAAAACCGAACCGTCGCAGATCCACAGGTTGCGGATGTCCCAGCTGCGGCAATCCGCGTCGACCACGCTTGTACGCGGGGCGTCGCCCATGCGTGCGGTGCCGTTGAGATGGCAGGTGTCGTCGTCCTCGGCCCAGATGTCGCGGGCGTCGACCGCGGCCAGGCTTTGCGACATGAAATCGACCGCGTGTTTCACCAGCGCCTTGTCGTTGTCGCACAGCGAGTAGGTCACCCGCGCGATCGGCAGCCCGTATTGGTCTTCTTCATCGGCGAGGGTGACGCGGTTGCGTTCCTGCGGCAGGGTCTCGCCGACGATCTTCATTCCGGCCTGGTGGTTGTACTTCTCCATCTCACGCAGCAGTGGTTCGCCCCACAGCCCGCGCCCGGCCTGCGTCGCGGCCCAGGTTTGCGGCAGCGGACCCTGCGCCATGTAACAGTAGCCGCCGAAGAAATCCTTGCCGGTGTCGGTGTAGTTCCAGTGTTCGGTGAGGGTCAGCGAAGGCGGCCCCTTGTACCAGCGGATCTCGTCGCGCATGGTTCCGAATACGCCCTGATTGGTTTGCGTCATCAGGTTCTTGCCGACCAGTCCCGAGCTGTTGGCGAGTCCATCGGGATAGCGCGAATTCGCTGAATTCAACAACAGCCGCGGCGTCTCGATCGCGTAGCCCGCGACCACCACGTTGCGCGCGCGCTGGAAGTGCCACTTGCCTTCGCGGTGATAGTGCACGCCGGTGGCGCGGCCGGAGGCATCGGTTTCGATTCTTCCGACCATCGCGAGATCACGGATTTCCGCGCCGGCTTTCACCGCGCGCGGAATCCATGTGATCAGCACGCTCTGTTTGGCGTTGGTCGAACATCCTATGACGCAGAACCCGCGGTACACGCAAGACGGTGAGTCCCCCCGCGGCGCGGAGACGGTCGCGAGCGGGGTCTCCGTCCAGCCAATGCCCATGGCCTCGCAGCCTTTCGCGAGCACCCATCCCGCGGCATTGATCTCGTGCGCGCGATACGGGTAGCGTGGCCGCGGCGGTCCCCACGGGTAGCCCACGGGACCGGCGATCTTCAACGCCTGCTCGACTTCGCTGTAGTAATGCCACATCTCGCGCCAGTCCAGCGGCCAGTCGACGCCATAGCCGAGTTGGCTGCGCGACTTGAACCATTCGGGGCGGAAGCGCAGCGACACCATCGCGAAATGGACCGTCGAGCCGCCGACCGCCTTGCCGCAGTTGTTGCGGCCGAGGGTCAACGGATTGTCGCCGTCGCAAAGGCGCTCGTCGGTCCAATAGAGTTTCGACTGATGCGTTTCGTCGGAAGCGAATTCCTCGAGTGGCCGCCACCACGCGCCCGCGTCAAAGCCAATCACGGAGAACCCTGCCTCGGCCAGCCGACAGGCCAGCGTGCCACCGCCGGCGCCGGTGCCGACGATCACGAACTCGACTCCCTCGTTGTCCTCGACCTGCCGCATCGGCATCCCGCCGCCGATCCGGAACGGATCGGGCGCCCGGCCGTGTACACCGCGTGGCGCATGCAGGGCGTCATCCAACATGTTCATTGGCCTTGCATGCCTGCGCTTCACGGCCGGGCGTGGCTTCCGCAGCTTCCCATGGATCGCGGCGGTTGAAATACATCCGTACGTAACCGCGTGGACTGGCAGGTCCACCGAATCCGATTTCGCTCCACGCCGTCGGATGCGAGTAGTAGGCGGCCAGGATGTCGTGCACGAGACGCTCGGCGAAAAATGTCGTCGAGGGCATGCCGTGCCATTTCGGGCCATTGAGTTCGCCGTGCTGCATCGCGGTCAGAAGCGAATCCTGCTGCATGCCGGAAAGTGCGTGGTAGCGCGTCCCGTGCCGCGAGTTCGCCGCTGCATCCAATGCCGCGAGTCCCTGCTGCCAGGCCTGTTGCATCTTCGGCAGGCTGGAGGTGCGATAGCCGTCGCGTTCGTCGTCGGCCAGTTTGCGATCGACCAGCGCCGCGATCGGCACCTCGGGACGGTTCGACGGCTGCGGCACGATGCGGTCGCAGACTGCGCGCAGCGTCTGCCATTCCTGCGGGTTGAAAAAATGCGGCTCGTCCGCAATCGCGAGGCGCGCGTCGACCACCTGCCGCGTGGCTTCGTTCCACGACGGCGTGTCGCGCTTGGCCAACACGCTGTAGCCGGGATAGCGATCAGGCATCGTCGTGCTCCTCCAGCAGGCCGAGCGCAGCCAAGCCTGCGAGCGCGAGCCCGGTGAAACTGGGCGGTGCCGGGATCGGAGGTCCGTTCAGAACGTTCTGGCGCCAGTTGCGCCAACCACCCATGTTGCGGTGCACGCCGAAAATATGAAAAGCGGCACCGACGAATCCGACCCATGCGGTCAGACGCAGCCACCAGCAGGTGAGACGGTTTGGCGGTTCCGGGTGGCCCAGGGCCGTGTCGGCAAGCAGCGCTGCCGCAATCGGCGGTACCGTCACCGGCACATACATGAAGGGATCGTGGAAGGCTCCACGAAAATGCAGCAGACCCGCTTCCGCGGCTGTCGCCAGCAGGCCGAGGCTGGACAGTGCCGCGAGTGCACGTCCCGCCCGCAACCCGAACACCCGGGCCGGCCCCGCAGGCGCGTTGTCGCGCAGGCGTTCCGAGTAATACCCGAGCAGGCCGGACAGCGTGACCGCCGCGGGCGCGAGCAAGGGCGAGCCGTAAAAAAGGTTTTGCCAGGAAAAACCACCCGGCCGCTTGCCGATGTTGTAAAGATGAAAGCCTGTGCCGACGAGGCCCGTCACTGCCGCCGCCAGATAGACCGGGTCACGCACCCTGTGCGCACCCTGGTGCTTGTCGGCGGTGCCGTGGACGCTGACTACAAGCGTCAAGGCCGATGCGATCAGCGGCGTGATCATTGCCTTGTTGTGGAAGGATCCCCGGTAGTGTTCGATCGCGCTGTCCAGCAACGTCGAGGTCGCGATCAGGCCCGAGGCACGGTTCAAGCGTCGCGCCGCCTTGATGGTGGGCGGGGGCTCGGCATCGCGAAGCGCCGGACGACGCGTGGCGGTGTTGCGATTTCGGAGCAGCAACGCCCCGATTCCGATCGCGGCCACGCCGAGCGCAACGGCGCCTGGTTGTCGAATTGTGGGCATGTTCAAACGGGCGGCGCGTCCGCTCTGTATCCGGCTGCACGTGGCAACGCGTGCAACGCGCCGGCTTCGATCGCGTGCATCGTCACTTGTCCTTGTGCCCGGGCAAAAACGTCGCCAGCACCTCACGCGTGGATTGCCGGATCATGCCGCTGGTTCCCGTGTCGCCCTTCAGCATCGATTCCGCGAACGCGCAGGCTTGCTCGAAAGTGATATGCGGCGGCAACGGGGGCACCTCGGGGTCGGTGATCGCCTCGATGATGCAGGGGCGATCCGCCGCGAAGGCCGCATCCCAAGCCGCGCCGAGATCCTCGGGCTTGTTGACCATGATGCCTTTCAGGCCGACCATTTCCGCATAGCGCGCGTACGGGAAATCGGGCACGTGTTGGGCGGCGTCGTATCTCGGGTCGCCCTCCATCACGCGTTCTTCCCAGGTCACCTGGTTGAGGTCACGGTTGTTGAGTACCATGACGACGAGGCGCGGATCCGACCACTCCTTCCAGTAATCGGCGATCGTGATCAACTCGGCATTGCCGTTCATCTGCATCGCGCCGTCGCCCACCATCGCCACCGCAACGCGGTCGGGAAACGCGAACTTGGCGGCGATGACGTAGGGAACGCCGCAACCCATGGTGGCCAGGCATCCGGACAACGAAGCCATCATGCCGCGTCGGATCTTGATGTCGCGCGCGTACCAGTTGGCGGATGAGCCGGAATCGGAGGCAAGGATGCAGTTGTCGGGCAGCCGCGGTGAGGCTTCCCAGAACACGCGTTCCGGATTGATCGGATCGGCCTTCTCCATCGCCCGTGCTTCGATCACCTTCCACCACGCAGCGACGCCTTTTTCGATCGACTCGCGCCAGCTGCGGTCGGTCTTGCGTTGCAGCAACGGAATCAACTCGCGCAACGTCGCGGCCGAGTCGCCGACCAGGTTGATCTCCATCGGATAGCGGATCGAGAGCATCGCCGGGTCGATGTCGATCTGCACCCCGCGTGCGTGGCCTTCCTTGGGCAGGAACTCCGAATAGGGAAAACGCGAGCCGATCATGAGCAGCGTGTCGCAACCGATCATCATCTCCCAGCTCGGCTTGGTGCCGAGCAGACC